>DASXCO010000115.1 GCA_036491125.1 Acidimicrobiales bacterium
GAGCGTCTCGGCTTCGCCCCGCTCCGCCGTGACCTGGCTCGAATCGGCGAAGTTGGCATCGTAGGAGAGGCTGCCGCCGTCGCCAAAGCCCAGCTCAGCGAGCTTGTCGCGCAGCTGGGCGCGCTCCTCCTCGAGGAGGGCGCGGTAATCGACGGTCGGGGCATCGTTCGACACAGGAGGTCAAGGTTACCGCCCCTGGCTCGGATCAGCGCGCGGATGAGCACGGTGGTAAGCGTCTCGCAGCCGGTCGGCGGAGACCCTGGTGTAGACCTGGGTCGTGGCGATGGAGGCGTGGCCCAGCATCTCCTGGACCACCCGGATGTCGGCGCCGTGGTCCAGCATGTGGGTGGCGCAGGAGTGGCGCAGGACGTGGGGGCTCAGGCGGGACCCGAGCCCCACCCGCTCGCCGTGGAGACGGACGATCGCCCACGCCCCCTGCCTGGTCAGTCGGCCGCCGCGGAGGTTGAGGAACACGGCCTCGGCGTCGCGGCGACGGGCCCACCGGCGCGGGACCAGGGCACCGCGCCCCGACGGCTCCAGCCACTCCGCCAGCGCCCGCCGGGCACAGCGCCCGACCGGGACCACCCGCTCTTTCGACCCCTTTCCAAAGGCGCGCAGCGTCCCGTCCTCGAGGGTCAGGTCCGACAGCGACAGGCCCACGAGCTCCGAGATCCGTACCCCGGTGCCGTAGAGAACCTCGAGAATGGCCCGGTCCCGGCGGGCCGGTGGGTCGTTGCCGACGACCGCCCCGAGGAGCGTGCCGATCTCGTCCTCGGTGAGGGCCTTGGGCAGACCGAGGGGCACCGGCGCCCGCTCGACGTCGCCGGTCGGGTCGGCCCCGGCGTGGCCCTCGTCCAGGCAGAACCGGTGGAACCCGCGCACGGCGGCCAGGGCCCGCGCCACCGAGGCTGGCTTTCGCCCGCTGGCCCGCAGGAAGACCAGGTAGTCCTGCACGACCTTCTCGCCGACCTCGTCGATCGGCGCCTGTCGGGCCCGCAGGAAGGCCTCGTAGGCCAGGAGGTCCCGCCGGTAGGCGGACAGGGTGTTGGCCGCCCGCCCCCGCTCGACGGCTAGCCAGGAGAGGAACTCCTCGCCGCTCCTGCTGAGCTCGGTCTCCTCGATGGGCAGGGAGTCGGCGGTCATGACGCGCCGAGGGCCTCGAGCGGGTCGGCAGCCGTCTGGCCCAGGGCCCCGGCCACGGCGCTGTTGGTCAGCCTCCCGCCGACGGTGGCCACCCCGGCCAGGAGGGATCGGTCGTGCTCGGCCGCAGCGCGCACCCCCCGTTCCGCCACCTCGACGACATACGGCAGCGTGGCGTTGGTGAGCGCGTACGTCGAGGTGTGGGGCACGGCGCCGGGCACGTTGCCGACGGCGTAGTGGACCACGCCGTGACGGTCGTACACGGGGTCGTCGTGGGTCGTCTCGCGAGTGGTCTCGACGCATCCGCCCTGATCGACGGCCATGTCGACGATGACCGTGCCCGGACGCATGGCGCGCACCATGTCCTCGGACACGAGCAGGGGTGCTCGTCCGCCGGCGACCAGCACGGCGCCGATGACCAGGTCGGCGTCGCCGATCGCTCGCTCGATGGCGGCGCGGTTCGACGCCAGGGTCATGATCCGGCCGCGATGGATCTGGTCGACGAAGCGCAGCCGGTCGATGTCCCGATCGAGCAGGAGGACCTCGGCCTCCATGCCCTGGGCGATCCAGGCCGCGTTCCACCCGACGTGACCGGCACCCAGCACCACGACCCGGGCCGGGCGGACACCAGGAGCCCCGCCCAGCAACACGCCTCGCCCCCCGTAGCCAAGTTCGAGGTGGTGGGCGCCGATCTGGGGGGCCATTCGCCCCGCCACCTCGCTCATCGGCGCGAGGAGTGGCAGCGTCCCCGACCCCAGCTGCACCGTCTCGTAGGCCAGCGCCGTCACCCGCGCTGTCTGCAGCACCTCGGCCACCTCCGGGTACGCCGCGAGGTGCAGGAACGTGAACAGCACCAGGCCCTCGCGCAGACGAGCCAGCTCGTGCACCTGGGGCTCCTTCACCTTCACGACCAGGTCGGCACCCCATGCTGCGTCGGCGTCTGCAACCCGAGCTCCGGCCCCGCCGAAGTCGTCGTCGGCGATCGACGAGCCGAGGCCCGCCCCGCGCTCGATCAGCACGTGGTGGCCGTGGAGAACGAGCTCGCGCACCCCGTCGGGCGTGATGGCCACGCGGTTCTCCCCCGGTTTCGTCTCCGCCGGCACCCCGACGATCACCGGACCAGGATCTGGCGGGCGAGGCACAGCCCGATGATCGTCTTGGCGTCGCAGATGGCGCCCGACGCGATCAGCCCCGGTACCTCGGCGAGGGCCACGGTGACCACGGTCATCTGGCGCTCTTCGACCCCTTGCCGATCGAGACGACCCGGCGTCAGCTCGGTCGCCATGTACACGATCGAGTGCTCGTCGCTGAAGCCGGGCGAGTTGTAGAAGTGCGCCAGGCGTTCCAACCGACCGGGGCGCAACCCGATCTCCTCCTCGAGCTCGCGCCGGGCCGTCTCTTCGGGGGACTCGCCGGCCACGTCCCGCTTGCCGGCGGGCAGCTCGAGCAGCTCGGAACCCACAGCGGCCCGGAACTGGCGAACGAGCAAGACCTTCGTGCTCTCCTCGACGAGGGGCACCATCGACACCGCTCCGGGGTGATGCACGATCTCCCGCTCGAAGGTGTCGCCATCGGGACCTGTGAATGTGGCCGTCGCCACCGTGATGAGCGCCCCCTGGTAGCGCAGCTGCTCGTCGAGCCGGCGAAACGGCGACTCCGATGGCTCAGTTGACGGCATCGAGGTCGAGCAGGCGAGGTGCCCGTCCTCGGGCCCGGGACAGCGCCGCCCCGACCAGCTCACGGAAGAGTGGGTGGGGCCGGTCCGGCCGGCTCTTGAACTCTGGGTGGGCCTGAGTTCCCACCCAGAACGGATGACCAGGGAGCTCGACGAACTCGACCAGCCGGTCGTCCGGAGAGGTGCCGGAGCAGACCAGCCCGGCCTCCTCGAGCCGCAGGCGGTAGCGGGGGTTGACCTCGTAGCGGTGGCGGTGGCGCTCGGACACGACGGGCTCGCCGTAGGCGGCGGCGACCTGCGACCCGGGTTGGAGGCGGGCGACGTACGACCCCAGCCGCATGGTTCCACCGAGGTCGGTCACCTCGGTCTGCTCGTCCATGAGATCGATGACGGGATGCAGCGTGGTGCTGTCGATCTCCCCGGAGTTGGCCCCGGGCAGGAGGGCGACGTTGCGGGCCAGCTCGATGACCATGGCCTGGAGACCGAGGCACAGCCCGAGGCAGGGGATGCGGTGCTCGCGGGCGTACCCCGCGGCGGCGACCTTGCCCTCGACGCCCCGCTCTCCGAACCCTCCGGGGATCACGATGCCGTCGAGGTCCCGCAGCCGGCCGTCGGCCAGCATGCCGGTCACCTCCTCGGCCTGCACCCACTCGATCTCAACCTTGGCCCGGTGGTGGAACCCGGCGTGGCGCAGCGCCTCGACCACTGACAGGTAGGCGTCGGGAAGGTTGACATACTTGCCGATCACGCCGATGCGCACCGAGGTGGTGGCGGCCTCGATGCGGTCCACCATCGCCTCCCACGGCGAGAGATCGACGGCGTGCTCGGGCCCGTTGAAGTGGAGGAGCCGGCACACGTAGTCGTCGAGACCCTCGGCGTGGAGCACGAGCGGGATCTCGTAGATGTTGTCGGCGTCCACCGCCGAGGCCACACCCTCCATCGGGACGTCGCACAGCATGGAGATCTTGCGCTTGAGGCCCTCGGAGATGGGCTGATCGCTGCGGCAGACGATGACGTCGGGCTGGATGCCCCGGCTGCGCAGCTCGGTGACCGAGTGCTGCGTGGGCTTGGTCTTCTGCTCGCCCGAGGGGCCGATGTAGGGGACCAGGGTGAGGTGGACGTAGCACACGTTGTCCCGACCCACGTCCTTGCGGAACTGCCGCACGGCCTCGAGGAAGGGGAGGATCTCGATGTCGCCGACCGTGCCGCCGACCTCGGTGATGACCACGTCGACGTCGTCGGCGGCAAGGTTGGTGATGCGGTCCTTGATCTCGTCGGTGACGTGGGGGATGACCTGCACGGTCTTGCCGAGGAAGTCACCCCGACGCTCCTTGGCGATGACCGAGGAGTAGATGGAGCCGGTGGTGGAGTTGGAGCTGCGGTGGAGGTTCTCGTCGACGAAGCGCTCGTAGTGGCCGAGGTCGAGGTCGGTCTCCCCGCCGTCCTCGGTGACGAACACCTCCCCGTGCTCGAAGGGGTTCATGGTGCCGGGATCGACGTTGATGTACGGGTCGAGCTTCTGCATGGTGACCCGCAGACCCCGGGCCTTGAGGAGCCGGCCGAGCGACGAGGCGGTCAGACCCTTGCCAAGCGAGCTGGCAACACCGCCGGTCACGAATATGTGCTTCGCCACAGCGTCCCTCGCAGCGCTTTCTCCTCGGGGTCTACCGGCCACGGTACCCCACCTCGAAGGCCTAGCCGGCGATGCCCGCTAGCGGCCCCGCGCCCGGGCCGCCGCCGTCAGCAGCTCCTCGGCGTGGTGTCTCCCGCTGGCGCTCTCGGGCAGTCCCGACAGCATGCGGGACAGCTCGACCACCCGGCCCGCGCCGTCGAGGGGGACGACTTCGGCCACCGTGCGCCCGCCCCGCTCCCGCTTGCGCACCGCCACCTGGTGGTCGGCGAAGGCCGCCACCTGGGGGAGGTGGGTGACGACGAGCACCTGGTGATGGCCGGCGAGGGAGGCCAGCGCCCGCCCGACGGCGAGCGCCGCCTCACCACCGACGCCGGCGTCGACCTCGTCGAAGACCAGTGTCGGCGGCGCCTCCGACAGCACCAGGCGCGTCGCCAGCATCGCCCGCGACAGCTCGCCCCCGGAGGCCACCTTGGCCAGGGGCAGCGCCGGCTCCCCGGGGTTGGCACCCAGCAGGAAGGTGACCTCGTCGCCGGGATCGGTGCTGCCGACCATCACCTCCAACCTGGCGCGCGGCAGAGCGAGGTCGTGCAGATTGGCCTCGACGGCGCGGGCCAGACGGGGTGCGGCAGCCCGGCGGGCGGCGCCGACGGCCCCTTCCGACTCGACCAGGGCCTGTCCGGCTCGCTCGCGCTCTGCCTCCAGGGCAGCCACCCGCTCCTCGTGCGACTCGAGCTCGGCGCGCCGGGCCCTCGCCGACTCGCCGAAGGCGATGACGTCAGCGAGGGTGTCGCCGTATTTTCGTCGCAGCCCGGCGAGCAGCTGTCGCCGCTCGCGCACGACGGCCAGCCGCGCCGGGTCGTCCTCCAGGTGCTCGTGGGCCTGGCGAAGCTCGGTGGCGACGTCGGCCAGCTCGGCCTCCAGCGACCGCAGCCGGGCCTCCACCTCGGCCAGCGGCCCTCGTCCGGCGACGGCGTCGACGGCCGCACCGAGCGACTCGACGGCGCCCGCGGCGCCTCCACTCGACGGCGCGCCGGTGCCGTCGCCGCGCAGGGCGCTCAGCGCCGTCGCTGCCGCCTCGCGGTGCGCGGTGGCGCCAGCCAGAGCCTCTTCCTCGCGGGCCAGGTTCCCGTCCTCGTCGGGATCGGCGAGCGAGGCGTCGTCCAGCTCCTCCAGCTGGAACCCCAGCAGATCGAGCTCGCGCGCCCGTGACCGGGCGTCGCCGCCGAGGCCGGCCAGGCTCTCCTCGATCGACGTCAGGCGCGCCCGCGCCTCGTCGATCGGCGAGTGGTCCACACCTCCGAAGGCGTCGAGCGCGTCTCGCTGCGCCGCCTGGGCCAGTAGGGACTGGTGGGCATGCTGGCCGTGCAGATCGACGAGCGCGGCCCCGGTCTCGGCCAGGGCCGAGGCGGGGACCATCCGGGTATCGAGCCACCCCCGCGACCGACCGCCCACGGGGATCGATCGGGCCAGCACAACCTCCTCGCCGTCGAGCTCGAAGCGACCCTCGACCACCGATTCATCGGCACCGGGTCGAACGAGGAGTGGGTCGGCCCGCCCGCCCACGAGCAGCTCCAGCGCCTCGACGAGGAGCGTCTTGCCCGCCCCGGTCTCGCCCGTGAGAGCAGTCATGCCGGGACCGAGGACGACGCTGAGCCGGTCGATGACTCCCAGGTCGCGCACGCCGAGCTCGAGGAGCATCAGCGATCCGTGAGGTTGAACTTGGCCTTGAGGATCGCGTGGAAGTCGCGCCGGCCGAAGGTGACCAGCCGCGCCGGGTGATCGCCCGCCCGGCACACCACGGCGTCACCGAGGCCGAGGTCCCCGAGGCACGAGCCGTCGACCACCAGCACGGCCGGGCCACCCGACAGCAGCTCGAGGCGGACGGTCTCGCTCGGCCCCAGCACCAGGGGTCGGTCGAACAGCATGTGCGGCGACACGGGCGTCACGATGAGGGCGCGCAGGTGCGGTGACACGATCGGCCCGCGCGCCGAGAGGTTGTACGCGGTCGATCCGGTGGGCGTGGCCACGAGGATGCCGTCGGCGACGTAGGTGATGAATGGTCGATCGGCGATGCTGGCCGCCAGGCGGATGGTGTGCCCTGGCGGTACCCCCTTCTCGACGACCATCTCGTTGAGGGCTACCAGCGATCGCGTGGGTTGGGAGCGTCGGTCCTCGACGTCCGCGGCCGATGCGGCGCGGTGCACGACCACCTGGAGCGTCATGCGCTCCTCCACGCCGTAGTCGCCGGCCAGAAAGCGCTCGAGGGCTGCCTGCAGGCCCGCCGGCTCGACCTCGGTGAGGTAGCCCAGGTGCCCGAGGTTGACACCGAGGACGGGCACACCGGCGGGGGATGCGAGCTCGACGGCTCGCAGCATGGTCCCGTCGCCGCCGAAGCTGACGGCCAGGTCGATGTCGTCCTCCGAACCGGTGTCGGGCATCAGGGGCTGGGTGTGGCCTTCGGCCACGCGCACCTGATGCCCCCGCTCCCGCAGCCAGGTGCCCACCCGGCCGGCCAGCGCCACGGCTTCCGGCCGCTCGGGATGGGTCACGAAGGCGACGTTGGCCATCATCCGCCTCCGGTGCGGGTGATGGCCTCGGCGACGACGGCAGCGAGGTCGAGGGCGGGCTCGGGCTGGTCGGGACGGGCGTGGGCGCGGGCGTGGACGAGGAACTCGACGTTGCCGCTGGCGCCGGTGAGGGGGGACACCATGGCCCCCATCATGGCTGCTCGGGCGCGACGAAAGGAGGAGGAGACCTCGTCGAGAACTCTCTCCCACACCGTTGGGTCCTTGACCACGCCCTTCCCACGACTGGCCTCGGCTCGACCCGCCTCGAACTGGGGCTTGACCAGCGCCACTACGTCGGCGCCGGCGGCCGCCAGCTCGCCCAGCAGCACGGGCGCCACGGTCCGTAGCGAGATGAACGAGAGGTCGGCGACCACCATCGGGAACGGGATCCCGCCCACCTGGTCCAGCCCGAGGCTGCGTACGTTCGTGCGCTCCATGACCACCACCCGCGGATCGCGCCGGAGCCGTTCGTGCAGCTGGCCCCGGCCCACGTCCACGGCCACCACCTCGACGGCGCCCCGGCCGAGCAGACAGTCGACGAACCCCCCCGTCGACGACCCCGCATCGAGGGCCCTGACGCCGCCCACGTCGATCCCGAAGTGGTCGAGCGCGGCGTCGAGCTTCTCGCCTCCGCGACTCACGAACGGCGCTGGAGGCCCGAGGAGGACGATCGGCTCGGCGGCCGAGACCAACCTCGCCGGCTTGACGGCCAACGCACCACCGACGGTCACCTGGCGACCGGCGATGGCCGCTCGGGCCCGGTCCCTCGTGGGCGACAGACCCCGACGCACCAGCTCTGTGTCGAGCCGACGGCGGATCGGCTGGCTCAGGAACCTGCCTTCTTGGTGGTCTTCTTGGCGGTGGATGCTCGCTTGGCGGTCGACTTCTTGGTCGCCGCCTTCTTGGCCGGCGCCTTCTTGGCCGTGCCGGCAGGACTCTTCTTGGCCGGCGCCTTCTTCGTGGTCTTCTTGGACGCCTTCTTGGCTGGCGACTTCCGGACGGCGGCCGGTGCTCGCGACAGTCTGGTCACGAGACGCTGCACGTCATCCCTCGTGACCAGGCTCGTGGACGCCAGCTGGCGAGAGACCTCTTCCCGTATGAGCTCGAGGAGCGCCTCGGTGTTCTTCCGGCTGCGGTCGAGCACGTCGTCCACCCACCCCTGCGCCTGCTCCCGCTGCAGATCACCCAGACGGACGAGCTCCCGCATCAGCTCCTCGGCCCGTTCCCTCGTGACGTGCGTGAAGGCCGCGCCCAGGTCGAGATAGCGACGAAACACTTCGTTTTGCTCCATGGTGTCCACGCTATAGGGCCGACCACCGGCTGCATATAGCCAAATCGACGCGAGGCGATGGCCAGCCCTGGAGAAGGGCCCGCCGGGATGGGACGAGCGCTCAGTCTCCGCCCATGGAAGGAAACTGCTGTCCGGTGCGCCCCCTCGCCGCCATCGAGCCCGGCTCGGCGCGATCGGCCGCCCCCGACAGCTCGTCGGTCACGAGGGCAGCCAGATCCGCTGCCTCGGTGTCGGGGGCCGGATCGAGGCGGCCGTGATTCGGATCGGTGACGCCGCTCAGCACGAGCGCGAAGCGCGCTCCCAGGCGGCGAGCCAGCTTGCCGTCGGTCGAGGGACGATCACCGACGACGAGGTCGATGGCGCCGAAGCGCTGCCGCAGCAGCGCCACGATCGGATCGTTGGGCTTGCCGGCCACCGTCGGGGCGGCGCCCGACGCGTAGGCGACGGCCGCCAAGATGGCTCCGGCACCGGGTAATGGTCCGTGTGTCGTCGGATACGTGGCGTCGTCGTTGGTGGCGATGAGCCGCGCCCCGCCGAGGACCGCCGATACCGCGGCGGAGAGACCGGTGAAGTCGAAGTCCCGGTGGAAGCCCACGACCACGGCATCAGCTCTCCCCGAGCGCACGGCCCGCACGCCCCGACGAACCAGCGATTCCTCGACACCGGCGCCGGCGAAGACCAGCGCCGTCGATCCCGGCTCGAGGAGCGACGTCGCCGCCTCGGCCGAGGTGAGAATGTCGGTTCGACTCACGGAGATGCCCATCTTGTTCAGCCTGGCCACATAGTCGGCCACGCTGTGGGCCGAGTTGTTCGTCACGAACACGACACGATTCCCGTCGGCCCGCAGCCGGGACACGGCTCCGGCGGCGCCGGGAATCGCGGTGTCCCCCAGCCAGACGACACCATCGAGGTCCAGAAGCCACACCATGGGCGATATCCTCGCACGGCTGGCGGCAGGGTTGGGTCGGCGGGTTGGCAAGCGGCGGAGAGCCGGTGCGAGCGACTTGTGCGAACGGGCCCGCTGCGGTGTGCTACGCAGGTCCGGTGCCCCGCTTCGAGCCATTCACCGGGCTGCGCTACCGACTGGAGACTCTCCACCAGCGCGGCGCTTCTCTCGACGACGTCATCGCCCCCCCGTACGACGTGATCGACGCTGCCGAACGGGAGGTCCTCGCCGGGCGCAGCCCGTACAACGCGGTGCACGTCGAGCTTCCGGCCGACGACCCGGACCGCCACCTCGACCGGTATCAGGCGGCGCGTCACCTCCTTGACACCTGGCGGTCCGAGGACGTGATCGCCGAGGACGACGAGCCGTCGTTCTACCGCTACCGAATGAGCTATCACGACGAGCACGGCGCACGCCGGCGGACGTCCGGGGTCATCGGCGCGCTCGGCCTCGCCCTCCCAGGCGAGGCAGACGTCCTCCCCCACGAGCGGACCATGCCCAAGCCCAAGGGCGACCGTCTCCAGCTACTCCGCGAGTGCAAGGCCAATCTCTCGCCGGTGTGGGGTCTGGCCCTGGCCCGAGGCGTGAGCGCGGCTTCGGAGACGTCGGAACCGCCGATCGCGGCGGCGACCGACGGCGACGGCGTCGAGCACGAGCTGTGGCGGATCACCGAGCGGGGTGCGGTCGAGGCGATCGCGGCCTCCGTGACGTCCGCCCCCGTGGTCATCGCGGACGGCCACCACCGGTTCGAGACTGCGCTGGCCTACAGAGAGGAGCGCCGAGCGGCCCTGGGCGGAAAGCCCGGTGACTACGACCTGGTCATGGCGCTCGTCGTCGAGCTGTCCGAGGAGCAGCTCGTGGTGCGACCCATCCACCGGCTCCTTTCCGGGCTATCGGACGGCTTCGACCTGCCGGAGGCTCTGAGCTCCCACTTCTACGTCTCGCACCTCGACCATCCCGCCCCCCGACGCCTGGCCGCCGAGATCGACGCAGAGGCCGCCATGGGGCTCGTCACAAAGTCGGGGACGTGGCTGCTCCGGCCGCAGCCGGAGACTGTCGCCGCCGCCGGCATCGACGTCGACTCCGGCCTTCTCGACGTCGGCCTGGCGGAGCTGCCCGGCCACGACGTCACCTACGAGCCCAGCTGGGATCGGGCCGTCGACGCCGTCGAGCGAGGCGCCGCCCAGGCCGCCGTGCTGCTGCGACCGGCCGGCGTGACCACTATCGCCGATGCCGCCCACAAGGGCCTGCGCATGCCGCCGAAGACGACCTACTTCCACCCCAAGCCCAGGACAGGGATGGTCCTCCGGCCGGTGCGGGACTGACCTCGGGCTGGCTTACTCCACCGTCCAGGTGGACCCGGACCGAAGCAGGGCAGCCAGGTCGCCCGGACCCTGACGCTCCTGGGCGTCGAGCAGCTGACGGCCGATCTCCGATCCGAACTCCGGTCGGCCCACGGCCCGGAACACGCCGATCGGTGTCGGCTCGTACGGTCCGCCCGCCAGACGCGAGAGGGTGAAAGCGAGGCTCGGATCCTCCCTGGCTTCGTCGTGGACGACGAGGGCATCCTCGCCCACCTCGGCCACATCGACCAGGCGGGCCCGCCCCTGATCGTCGAGCGCCACCCCTCGCTCTCCCTCGCGACCGAATCGCAGGGGCTGGCCGTGGACGAGCGGGATCAGGTTGGTCGGCCTGGCGTCCTTGGCCAGGACCTGGTCGAACGCACCGTCGTTGAAGACGTTGCAGTTCTGATAGATCTCGACGAAGGCCGAGCCCTGGTGGTCGTGGGCTCTGCGGAACGTCTCCATCATGTGCTTGCGGTCCATGTCGTGGGTGCGAGCCACGAAGCTGGCCTCGGCCCCAAGGGCCAGGCTGATGGGGTTGAAGGGCGTGTCCAGTGAGCCGAATGGCGTCGACTTGGTGACCTTGCCCACCTCCGAGGTCGGCGAGTACTGCCCCTTGGTCAGCCCGTAGATCTGGTTGTTGAACATCAGGATGGTGATGTTCACGTTGCGGCGCAGAGCGTGGATCAGGTGGTTCCCACCGATCGACAGCGAGTCGCCGTCGCCGGTGATAACCCAGACATCCAGGTCGGGCCTGGAGATGGCGAGCCCGGTGGCCAGCGCCGGAGCGCGGCCGTGGATGGAGTGCACACCGTAGGTGTTCATGTAGTACGGGAAGCGGGCGGCGCAGCCGATGCCAGACACGAAGACCGTCGACTCCCGGCGCACGCCGAGGTCGGGCATGAGCATCTGCATGGCGGTGAGGATGGAGTAGTCCCCGCAGCCGGGACACCACCGAACCTCCTGGTCCGAGGACCAGTCCTTCTTCGTCGTGGTCGGAACGGACACGTCGGTCATGGGGTGGGGACACCTCCGTTGCCGCTGGTGGGCTCCTCGATGAGCGCAGCGATGGCTGCCTCCAGCTCGCCGGCCTTGAACGGGACACCCTGGATCTTGGTCACCGACCTGGCGTCGACCAGGAACTCCGCCCGCACCAACCTGCTCAGCTGGCCGAGGTTTCCTTCCGGTACCAGCACCTTGGGATAGCTGGCCAATACCTTGCCGAGATCGGCCGGGAACGGGTTGAGATGGACGAGATGGGCATGCGCCACACCCAGTCCCCGGGCCCGCACCCGTCGCGCGGCGGCGGCGATGGCACCGTAGGTGGAGCCCCAGCCCAGCACGAGCACGTCGGCGCCGTCCGGATCGTCCACCTCTACCGAGGGGATGTCGGCGGCGATACCGGCAACCTTCGCCGCCCGGAGGCGGACCATGCGCTCGTGGTTGGCGGGATCGTACGAGACGTCCCCGCTGCCGTCCTCCTTCTCGAGGCCACCGACCCGGTGCTCGAGGCCCGGAGTACCGGGGATCGCCCACGGCCGAGCGAGCGTCACCTCGTCACGACGATAGGGCCAGAACTCAGGGTTGCCCTCGGCGTCGGTGTGGTTCGGCGACGTGGCGTAGGGAACGGAGATGTCGGGGAGGTCGTCGACCTCCGGCAGCATCCACGGCTCGGACCCGTTGGCCACGTAGCCATCGGACAGCAGGAAGACCGGCGTGCGGTACTTGACGGCGATGCGCACGGCCTCGATGACGGCGTCGAAGCAGTGCGACGGCGTCTTGGCCGCCACGACGGGCACCGGAGCCTCACCGTGGCGCCCGTAGATGGCGTGCAGCAGGTCGGCCTGCTCGGTCTTGGTCGGCAGCCCTGTCGAGGGTCCACCCCTCTGGATGTCGATGATGAGCAGGGGGAGCTCGAGGCTGACCGCCAGCCCGATGGTCTCGGACTTGAGATCGATCCCCGGTCCGCTCGTGGTGGTGACGCCGAGGCCCCCGCCGAACGCCGCCCCCAGAGCGGCGCCGATGCCGGCGATCTCGTCCTCGGCCTGGAGGGTCCGGATCCCGAAGTTCTTGTGCTTGGACAGCTCGTGGAGGATGTCCGACGCCGGGGTGATCGGGTACGAGCCGAGAAGGATCGGCAGACCGGCGAGCTGTCCGGCGGCGATGAGCCCCCAGGCCAGCGCCGTGTTGCCGGTCACGTTGGTGTACGTGCCAGGAGGCAGGGACGCCGGCTTGACGTGGTAGTTGGACTGGAAGAGCTCGGCGGTCTCCCCGAAGTTGTACCCGGCCTTCAACGCCAGGGTGTTGGCCTGAGCGACGATCGGCGCCTTCTTGCCGAAGCGGCCCTCGATCCAGGCCAGGATGCCCTCGGTGGGGCGGGTGTACATCCACGAGATGAGGCCCAGGGCGAAGAAGTTCTTGCTCCGCTCCGCCTCCCTGGGCTTGGCCCCCGTCTCCTTGCAGGCCTCGAGGGTCAAGGAGGTCATCGGGATCTCGTAGACGGTAAAGCCGTTGAGTGTCCCGTCGGTGAGCGGGTTGCTGGCGTAGCCCGCCTTGCCCAGCGAGCGCTCGTCGAACGAGTCGGCGTTGACGATGAGGGTCGCGCCGGGCGGGACGTCGCCGAGGTTGGCCCGGAGGGCGGCCGGGTTCATGGCCACCAGCACGTTCGGCGCATCGCCCGGGGTGAGGATGTCGTGGTCGGAGATGTGGACCTGGAAGGCCGAGACGCCGGCAAGCGTGCCCGCCGGGGCGCGAATCTCAGCCGGAAAGTCGGGCAGCGTCGACAGATCGTTGCCCAACAGGGCGCTGACGGCCGTGAACCGGTCGCCGGTCAGCTGCATGCCGTCGCCGGAGTCACCCGCGAAACGGATGACGACCCGCTCCAGCTCCTGGGTGCGATCAGTCTGCGCCGTGTCGGCCAAAAGGTCTCCGTTCACTCACGTCACTCACGCGGCCATACCACGTTAATTTCCCCACAACAGCATACCGCGCGGTCTCGCGATATGACGCAGTGTCAGAAGTACGGGGTCAGGGCCGGACTACGGCGAGAGCGGCGGCCGTCAGGCGATGGTGACCGAGCGGTCCAGGAAGACGTCCTGGACGCTGTGGAGCAGGTCGACGCCGTCGGCCATGGGGCGCGAGAACGACTTGCGCCCGACGATGAGGCCGGTGCCGCCGGCCCGCTTGTTGATGACCGCGGTGCGCACGGCCTGTGCCAGGTCGCCGGCTCCCTTTGACCCACCCCCGGAGTTGATGAGACCGATGCGACCCATGTAGCAGTTGACGACCTGCCAGCGGGTGAGATCGATCGGATTGTCCGTGGTCAGCTCGTCATACACGAGGGGATCGGTCATGCCGAACTTGAGAACGTTGAAGCCCCCGTTGTTCTCCGGCTGCTTCTGCTTGATGATGTCGGCCTCGATCGTCACGCCCATGTGGTTGGCCTGGCCCGTGAGATCGGCCGACAGGCTGTAATCGACCCCGTCGACCTTGAACGCCGAGTTGCGCAGGTAGCACCAGAGCACGGTGAACATCCCGAGCCGATGGGCCTCGGCGAAGGCCGCGCTCACCTCCTGGATCTGGCGGTCGCTCTCTTCGGAGCCGAAGTAGATGGTGGCCCCTACCGCCACCGCCCCCAGGTCGGCCGCCTGGCGGACCGAGCCGAACATGATCTGGTCGTACGTGTTGGGATAGGTGAGCAGCTCGTTGTGATTGAGCTTGACCAGGAACGGGATTCGGTGGGCGTAACGACGGGCGACGATCCCGAGCCCGCCGAGGGTGGTGGCGATGGCGCTGCAATCGCCCTCGATGGCGAGCTCGCACAGGTTGCGGGGGTCGAAGTAGGCCGGGTGCTTGGAGAAGCTGGCCGCCGCGGAGTGCTCGATCCCCTGGTCGACGGGCAGGATCGACAGGTATCCGGTGCCACCCAGTCTCCCGTGGTTGTAGACCGACGCCAGGTTGCGAACCACTGTGATGGGCCGATCCGAGTCGAGCATGACCCGGTCGATGTAGTCGGGACCGGGAAGAACGAGCTCGTCCTTGGGGATCGCCTTGGCCTGGTGGTTCAGCAGCGAATCGGCCTCGTCACCGAGCAGCTGTTGGAGATCCACGGTGCGCTCCTTGCCTTGGCGTTGCCCTTGCCGGCACTGACCGCCCGAGCCGTATGCCACTGCCCGGGCCGATCGCTCCAGCCTATCGAGGACGGCCCACCGTCGCCTTGCCGGCGGGCTCGGATCGGTCCTGTCCACGCGGTGCGTTCGACCGGCTCCGCGGGGCCTGGTCCAGCTGCACGGCCGCCTCCTCGAGTCGCCTCGTCGCCGCGGCCAGCGCCGTCTGGGCCGACTTGACTCGGCGGGTGGGGACAACGGTCTCCGCAACCACCTCCGTCCGGCTCTGGGTCGATCCGCCAGCCCGGAAGAAGCGGCGGCGGACCCGTCCCACCACTACGACCGTCTCTTCGATGTCGAGGGTGGCCGCCGACGCTGGGGCGTCGAACCAGACGACGGGCACGGTCTCGGCCCGATCGCCGGTCCTGTCCACAGTCACCTGCACCGCGACCAGCCGTTCACCCGACGGAAGCACCCGCTGCTCGGCCGGTCGGCTGAGCCGGCCGGCGACCACCACGACGTTCCACGCACACATGTCCCACTCCTGGTTGTCCGTCGTGTCGACGCAGGGGGAAGTGCGTGATGAAGCTGTCGGGCACGGTAGCTGCCGGGTGTGACACTCAGCCCAGGGCGACCAGTCGTTCGGCTGCGTCCGACAGCTGGGCGTCGTGCCGCAGCACCCGGCGGAACAGCTCTCTCGCCCGGGGGAGGTCGCCCGAGCGCTCGTAGAGGTCGGCCAGCGCATACCACTGTCGGACGTGATGAGGCCGCGGTCGGCGGACGTCGTGGTCCGCTCGCCGCAGCAGGGCGAGCGCTCCGCGGATGTCGCCTCGGTCGGCGCGGGCGCCCGCGACGACCAGCCGACCCTCGGCCACCACGTCGGCGCTGGGGGAGGCTTGCCGGAGCTCGTCCCAGACCTCGTCGACGGCCTTGAAATGACCCAGCGCCCGGTGACAGTCCGCCAGCACCGGGTACTGGTCGTAGGAGCCGGTGAGCCGGTGGTAGGCGTCGAGCTGGCGAATGGCAGCGCTCCAGCGCCCATCCCGATAGAGCGTCAGGCCGTAGAGCTCGCGAACCGAGGGCGACTCGGGAGCCATGCTGGCCAGGGCGCGCAGGATGCGGGCCGCATCGCCGTACCGGTCGCGTTCGTAGGCCGCGGCGGCGTCGGAGAGCCGCTGCTGCAGGCGTCGGGTCTCGGTCCGCCCCGCCGATCCCGAGAGCTCATCGAGGACCGGCGCCGGCAACCGTCCCGAACGAGGGGCCCGCGGGCGGCGGCCGGACGGGCGCCGATCCGGGCTGTCAGCGACATCAGGTTCACGAATCCACGTCTCCGGCTCCCACGGCGGGGGCGGACCCGGCTCCCGCCAGTTCCCCGTGGCAGCGCTGCGTCCGCCGCGTTCCTCCCGCCCTCCGGGTCGGGACGGCCGTCCCGCCTCGCCCACCACCCCAGCCCCCCGCCGAGCCACGCTGCCCCATCCGCGAGGAGTGGGACCGGACCGCTGCGGTGCCGTCCGCTCGTCCCGCCGAGCCCGGTCAGGCGCCTTGCTGGGGCGGTCCGGCCGTCGTCCGGCCGACGGCGCCGGCCGCCCGGTCGAGCGGCGGGCTCGGCTCTCCTGACCGTCGGGCGCTGGTGCGGCGGCGTCACTCCGCCGTCTGGACGGACGATCGCCGGTGCGGGAGCGGATGTCGTCACCTCGCCGCTCGCTTGTACGCCGGTCGCCGGTGCGGGGGCGGCTGTCGCCGGTGCGGGGGCGGCCGTCGCCGGTTCGCCCGTCCCGGGTTCGCCGGTCGCCGGTGCGGGGGCGGCTGTCGCCAGTGCGGGGGCGACCATCGCCCGTGCGGGGGCGGCTGTCGCCGTTTCGCCCGTCCCGGGTTCGCCGGTCGCCGGCGCGGGGGCGGCTGTCGCCAGTGCGGGGGCGGCTGTCGCCGGTTCGGGGGCGGCTGTCGCCGGTTCGCCGGTCGCTGGCGCGGGGGCGGCCCGAGGGCGGGATACCACCGGATGCTCGCCGCCCCTGGCGTGGAGCACCCGCCGTCGAGGCCCGAGGAGCGTCACCGGAGCGACGACGATTGGAGCCGTCGGACGACCGGGCCTTGGCGCGCTGCGGGGGCGGCCCACGACGCCCGCCACTGTCGGCGGGGCGCGATCGTCCGGGGCGCGCTGGCTTGGCCATGATCTCGATCGTATCGGTAGGGCCGTCGTCGCTCCTCGGCGCGTCACGTCGCCGCCCTCGCCGAGCCCAAGCTCAGGAGTTGACGGTGTCTCGAGCGCCGTCCCGGTAGAGCGCCGTCCGTCGGTAGCGGATGTTCATCCGCCGGACCTGACTGTTGTAGGCGTCGATGAGCCTTGTCCGCTCGGACTTGTCGGTGCAGTGGCGCAGGCGATCCTCGAGGCGACGCCGCATGCGCTCGATCCGCTGACCGTCGGTGAGCACCTCCGGCTCCTGCTTCTTCCGACGGTAGGGGATCCCGTACTGGCCCCCCTCGATCGTGGACCCGCCGGAGATCTCGGGGATGTCGAGCTGCTCGCGGAGCGCGAACTGATCGTTGGACTTGTTCACATGGATGGCGACGACGTTCAGGGCGTGGAGACCCTGCTCGGAACAGTCCTTCTCGACGCAGTAGTCGTAGCCTTCGTTCGCTCGCTCTTCGGGGAGACTCTCCCCGCAATACCTGCAATTCACGCGATGGCCTTCTGGTGTGAATGGGGAATGGTGCCAACGGCCCGTATCGGGGCGGGCCCGCCGGAGCCAAGAGAATACCGGCTTCCCTCCGCGTCCCCGACCGGCTGGGTCAGGCCTGCTCGGCCTCCGCTGCCGTGAGCTCCGCTGCCGGGTCGGCCTCCAGGCGATCGTCAGGGATCGGAGCCCCGGTGCGGACCGAACGACCGTAGGTGCCCTCCTCGACCCGCCGCTCGGCCCGCTCCAGCGCCGCCAGCCGATCGCGCAGCCCCTCCACGAGAGCGTCGTCGACCTCCTCGGCGGTCAGTCGCTCGGCGGGGTCGTCGATGGCCACCCCCTCGTTCGCCGTCGCCCGGTCCTCCTGGCCGGCCGCGCCCGTCTCCTTGAGGAGACCCTCCACCCGGGCTCGCTCGGCATCGAGCAGCGCCTTCGCCCGCTGCTTGTCCATCTGTCCGTCCTCCTCGACGCTGCGACGACTCGTCTCAGTCTGCTCGGCCAGCCGTCGGCCGTCGAGCCACGCCATCAAGCGTATCCAGCGTCGTGCTGGGGGACGGTTGCGGTCGTGCAACGAGCCGCCCACAATCCGGTCCATGCGCTTCGGACTGTTCGTGCCCGCCTTCGCCGAGCTCGCCGACCCTCGACGGGTCGCCGATCTCGCCCGGTCGGCCGAGGAGGCCGGGTGGGACGGCTTCTACTTGTGGGACCACATCCTCGGCCGCGGCGGGATGGGGGTGGCCGATCCCTGGGTGACGTTGGCCGCGGTGGCGACCGCGACCGAGAGGCTCCGCATCGGAACGCTCGTCACGCCGCTCAGCCGTCGTCGACCATGGGTGATGGCACGGCAGGTGATCACCCTCGATCATCTCTCGGGCGGGAGAATGGTCGTCGGCATCGGTCTCGGAAGCGACGCCTGGCGTGAGTTCAGCGCATTCGGCGAGCCCGTCGACCCTTCGGAGCGCGCCCGCCTGCTCGACGAGTCCCGGGACGTCCTCAGGCGGCTGCTCGCCGGCGAGCCGGTGCGCCACCACGGAAATCACCTACGCGTCGACACCGACCCGTTCATCCCCCGACCATTACAAGACCCTGTGCCGATCTGGGCGGCGTGCGTGCTGCCCAACCGCAAGCCCCTGGTTCGCGCCGCTCGACTCGATGGCTGCTTCCCGCTCTTCCCAGCGCCGGTCCCACCACCACCGCCAACTCCCGAGGAAGTCACCCAGGTGCGCGAAGAGCTCGACCGCCGCGGGGCGCGCCCGGACATCGATATCGTCGTGCGCTGCGCCCTCTCCCTCCAGGACCCAGCTTGGTTGCGGACCCGACTGTCCGAGCTCGAGAGTGCTGGTGTCACTTGGGTGCTGGAAGGCTTCGCCCCGGGCGAGCCGCCGGTCGCGGTGGTCGAGGACGTCGTCCGGCGGGGGCCTCCGCAATAGCGCCGGAGACGGCTTCCACCAGCGAACCACCGGTAGGCTGCCG
>DASXCO010000116.1 GCA_036491125.1 Acidimicrobiales bacterium
TCGAGCGGGGGTTGCTCGAGTGTGACTTCGGCGACTGGACCGGGGGCGAGCTGAAGGCGCTGCGCAAGCTGCCGGAATGGCGGGACGTGCAGAGCTGGCCCAGCGGCTTCCGGTTCCCGGGCGGCGAGTCGTTCTCGGAGATGCAGTGCCGCATCACGTCCGCCGTGGCCCGCCTGCGAGCCCGGCACGCCGGCACCACGATCGTGGCCGTCTCGCACGCGGACCCGATCAAGGCCGCGGTCGCCGACGCTCTCGGCACCCACCTCGACCTCTTCCAGCGCATCGCGATCTCACCCTGCTCTGTCACGGCCATCGCCTACGGAGAGAATGGTCCGATGGTCCTCGGCGTGAACACGACCAACGGGCTCGACGAGGTGCAACCGTCATGAGCGACTCGCACGATCTCTACGACGCCGAGCGCGTGACGGTGGGCACGATCGGTCCCACTGGCCAGCGGGTCTTCTTGCTCCAGGGCCGACAGGGGTCGCTGGTGATCACCGTGAAGCTGGAGAAACAGCAGGTGGCCGCCCTGGCCCAGTACCTGGCGAAGGTCCTCGAGGAGCTCCCGGATCCCGGGGCTCTGCCCAACGACCTGGAGCTGGAGGAGCCGCTCGACGCCGCCTGGGCTGTCGGCACCCTCGGCCTGTCCTACGACTCCGCCGCCGACCGGATCGTGCTCCTGGCCGAGGAGGCCGTCCCCGAGGAGGATGAGGAGGAGACGGTGGAGACGGTGGACGAGGCGGCATCGATGGCCCGCTTCACGATCACCCGGGAGCAGGCGGCCGCGCTCGCCATCAGGGGGACCGAGCTGGTCGAGGCCGGGAGGCCGGCCTGCCCGCTGTGCGGCAACCCCTTGGACCCCTCAGGACACGTGTGCCCCAGGACGAACGGGCATCGCCCCCCAGTCCTCTGAGCTTGCTCTCCGGGGGGGAGATCGAGCTCCAGGGCCGGCTGCCGTGGAGCTCCAACCGCACGTTCCTGGTGAGCTGCGGCGACGACGGGCGCGATCTGCTGGCGGTGTACAAGCCGCATCGGGGCGAGCGGCCGCTGTGGGACTTCCCGGGCGGCTTGTACCGCAGAGAGGTGGCCGCCTACGAGCTGTCCCGCGCCCTGGGCTGGGACATCGTGCCCGAGACGCTCATTCGTACCGACGCGCCACTGGGGGTCGGCTCCCTCCAACGTTTCGTGGCCGCCGAGTTTACCGAGCACTACTTCACCCTGGTCGAGGATCCCGGGCATCTCGACGCCCTGAGGGTCATCGCCACCTTCGACCTGCTGCTCAACAACGCAGATCGAAAGAGCGGGCACTGCCTGCTGGGCCTCGACGGCCGCATCTGGGCCATCGACAACGGGCTGTCGTTCCATCCTGAGCCCAAGCTGCGCACGGTGATGTGGGACTTCAGCGGCGAGTCGGTCCCCGACCCCCTGGTGGCCGACGTCGATCGTGTCGCCCGTGACCTTCCGCCGGCCCTCGGATCGCTGCTGGGTCCCGAGGAGCTCGAGGGCATCCGCCGACGGGCGACGGAGGTGGTCGCCAGCCCGCAGTTCCCTGCGCCCGCCCCCGAGCGGCGACCCTATCCGTGGCCCCTCGTCTAGGGCGGGCCGAGCACGCGGTCGGTGTAGGGGTTGCCGAACAGTCCGTCGGGGTCCAGACGGGTGCGCACGGCCTGGAACCGTTCCCACCCCGGATACCGGGGCGAGAGCGTCGCCGCCGTCTGGTAGTGGAGCTTGCCCCAGTGGGGCCGCCCTCTGACGCCGTCCATGATGGCCTCGACACCGCGGAAGTACTGCTCGTAGGGCACCCCCTGAGGCATGTGGATGGCCACGTAGCAGCTCTGCCTCCCGCTCGCCGTCGACAGTGGGATGTCGTCGCCCGCCGCGAAGCGGACCTCGACCGGGAAACCGACGTACAGACCGCTCTCCTCCACGTACCGGCGCACCCGCTCCACCACCTCGACAGCGGCCGCCCGGGGTATGGCGTACTCCATCTCGCAGAAGCGGACCCAGCGGGGGCTGGTGAAGACCCGGTCGCTGCGGTCGACGTACTCGGTGCGCCCGGAGCTGGGCGCGATGCGAGCAAGTCGTGGGGTCCACCGCGGGCGCACGCGCCCGAGCCACGTGACCGCTCCGAAGGCGATGTTCTCGAAGAGGATCTTGTCCCGGACGAACCGCCATCCCCGACCCGGTGAGACCGGCTCGTCGGTGCGATTGTTGCGCTTGGTGAGGGCCCAGCCGGTGTGGGGTACCCAGAAGAACTCGAAGTGGTCGTTGCCCTCGACCAGCTCGTCGATCGACGACAGCACGTCGTCGAGGCGAATCGGCTCCTCCACGGCGCGCAGGTTGAACGCGGGCTGGCAGCGGATGGTCGCCGTCGAGATGATGCCCAGCGCGCCCAGCCCCACCCGGGCGGCGGAGAAGATCTCCGGCTCCTCGTCCGGCGAGCAGGAGACGATCGACCCGTCGGCCGTGACCAGCTGGAGGCCGACCACGTCGGTGGCCAGGCCGCCGAGCCGCACTCCCGTCCCGTGGGTGCCCGTCGAGATGGCTCCGGCGACCGTCTGGTACCCGATGTCGCCCAGGTTGGCCAGGGCCAGGCCCCGCCGGGCCAGCTCCTCGGCGAGCGCCGCCATGGTCATGCCGGACTCGACGGTCACTGTCGACTCGTCGGGGTCGTAACGCACGACGTGGGCGTGCTCGTCGAGGCGCACCTGGACCCCTGAGGTGCAGGCCACGTCGGTGAACGAGTGGCCCGACCCCACCGCCTTCACCCGCAGCCCGTCCTTGGCTGCGGACTTCACCACCTCCACCACGTCCTCGACCGAGCGGGGCCGGGCGATCTCGACCGGGGCGCACCGCTGGTTGCCACCCCAGTTCCGCCACTGGCGGGCGGCAGTGTCGGTCATCTCCTGATCGTAGCCACCGACCTCCCACCGTCGTCGGGGTCTCGGGCTCAGGAGCTGAGCCGCACCCCGAACTGGCTCTGCATGACCGTGATCGCCAGATCGGCGAGGCGGTCCGAGCCGCCCCTGGCCAGGTGGATGCCGTCCGGCTCCCGGATCTGTTGCTCGCCCCCCGAGGCGTCGGGCAGGTAGGCGGAGTACTTGCCGCTGCTGTCTACGAAGACGTGCCAGGAGTCCAGATACGAGACGCCCGGATGGACCGCGGCCTGACCCGCGACGACGCTGTTCACCAGCTGCATCTGCTGCGAGACGCCGCCCGAGGGCATGATCGGCATCCCCACCCAGAGCATGCGCTGGCCCTGGGCCGTGGCCTCGCTCATCATGGTGGCCACGCGCTGGGTGTAGGCGGCGATCCAGTCCGGCGAGCCGAACCCGACCGCCCTGCCCCCGACGAGGAACGACTGGTTGTCGTTGGCACCGATCATGGCCACCACGACGTCCGGTTGGAAGCGGGAGACGTCGGTGCGGAGCTCACCAGGCCAGTCGAAGTAGTCGGGTCGGGCCAGGCCGGTGTCGATCTTGCCGTCCAAGGTGGGCTGCACCACGCCGGTGGCCCCCAGCTTTGCGACCAGGCTCTGTCCGAAGTCCTCTCCGATCGAGTCCCCCACGGCGAGGACCCGCAGCGGGCTGGCGGCCGTCGGCTGGGGCAGGGGTGGCAGCGCCGGCGGGGCCGGGCTCGGGGCGCCGGCCGGCTGAGGCGCCGCGGGTGGCGCCGCCGCGGTGTGCCGCGCTCGCGGCGACGCCAGCGGAACGGGAGGAGTCGACTTGACCACCGGGCCACCGGTGGGCCGACCGAGCGCGTCCTTGACGAGGTCGCCAAGGTAGGCGAGACCAGTGCCGTTGCCGACCCACACCATCGGACGAAGGACCGTGAGCGCCGCCGTCCGCCGGGCGCCGAGCGGAGACGACTCGGCCGAGCGCTGGAGGGAATGAGAGTCCAACAGCAGCCACAGCCCCAGGCAGACGAAGCCGATGACCAGGACTCTCCCGGCCGCCAGGAGCCGAGGGCCCTCCGGGCCCGGCGCCGTGGTGGGAGGCGGTCGGAGCTCGGGCGTGGCGGGATCAGCTGATCGGGGATCCGCTGTCTGCGAGCGGGCGTCCCGGGTGGCGGAGATGCGCCCGAGGCTCGACAAGGCGTCAACATGAAGCGAGCGGGAGCGGCGATGCCGAGGGGCGGCGGCGATACGGACTCGGGTGCGCATCAGAACCGGTAGTAGATGAACGGGGCGACACCCTGGGGCCCGAGGGTGGTGATGCCGAACAAGGTGATGGCGAGCAGCACTCCCTGCCCCGCCGGGCGAAGCCGGGAGAACGCGGCGCGGGCTCGTTCCACGACGTCATGAGGCACGTACTGGGCGCCGATGCCGACGGCGATGGCCAGCAGGACGAGGGGTGTGACCTCGGGCGCCGGTCCCCACGCCGTGAACAGCCGCCGCAGCAGGGTGAGCGCCGTCGAGAACGAGTCCGATCGAAAGAACACCCAAGCCAGGCACACCACGTTGAACGTGACCACCCTCTGGGCGATGCGGTCCCATCGTGAGCCGGGCAGGGGGTCGAGACCCCGCGCCTCCCGGCGGGAGCGACGCCAGTGGCCGGTCACCTGCCCGATGCCGTGGATGGTCCCCCACATGACGAACGTCCACGCCGCGCCGTGCCACAGGCCACCGAGCACCATGGTGATCATGACGTTGCGATACGTCGACAGCCGCGACCCCCGGTTGCCCCCCAGGGGGATGTAGAGGTAGTCGCGCAACCAGCGGGACAGCGTCATGTGCCACCGTCGCCAGAAGTCCTGGAGGGTGCGGGCGGCGTACGGGCTGTCGAAGTTGGCGGGGAACTTGAACCCGAGCAGCAGCGCCACACCGATGGCGATGTCGGTATACCCGCTGAAGTCGGCATAGATCTGCACCGCGTAGCCGTAGATGGCGACGGCGATCTCGAGCGAGCTGTGCTGGCCCGGGCTGTTGAACACGGGATCGACGATGGCCGTGGCCAGGAAGCTCGAGAGCACCACCTTCTTGAACAGGCCGGCGAAGATGAGGTAGGCCGCCCTCGAGAAGTCGACCTTGCGCGGGTCCCGCCGGGTGCGGATCTGCGGCAGGAGCTCGGAGCCTCGCACGATGGGCCCGGCGACCAGGTGGGGGAAGAACGAGAGGTAGGTGGCGAAGTCGAGCCAGCTGGCCGGCTCCAGGGAACGCCGGTAGATGTCGATCACGTAGCTGAGGGCCATGAACGTGAAGAACGAGATCCCCACCGGCAGGGTGACCTGGAGCAGCGGCAGCGGGGCTCCGATGCCCATGCCGTGCAGGACGTTCGCCACGTTGACGGCGAAGAAGCCGTAGTACTTGAACCAGCCGAGGAGGCCCAGCTCGACGGCGACGGTGGCCCACAGGGCGGCTTTGCGCGAGGCGGGCGAATCCGTGCGGTGGATCGCCAGCGCACCGAGTTGGGCGAAGGCGGTGGACGCCCCGAGCAGGAAGACGAAGTGCCAGTCCCACCAGCCGTAGAAGACGTAGCTGGCGAGGATCATGAACGGCTTCCAGCGCCGGGGGAAGGGCGCGAGCAGCCAGCTCACCAGGAAGACGATGGCGAAGAAGACGGCGAAGTCGATGGTGGGAAAGAGCATCAGTCTCGACGCAGCTCCCCGTGTATGCGCCCGCGTCTCAGCGACGAAAGCATTCCCCCGCCCGCCACGAGGCCGATATTAGGCGACGCGGTGGGGAAAGTCCGACTCTGCCCTACCCTCGGGCTTTGAGCGCCTCGATCAGCTTCGGGACGACCTTGTGCACGTCCCCGACGATGCCCAGGTCGGCGATGGAGAAGATGGGGGCCTCCTGGTCCTTGTTGATGGCGATGATGTTCTTGGCCCCCTTCATACCGACCATGTGCTGGGTGGCGCCCGAGATCCCCACGGCGAGGTAGACGGTCGGCTTCACGGTCTTGCCCGTCTGGCCCACCTGGTAGGCGTATGGCACCCAGCCGGCATCGACGATCGCTCGAGACGCGCCTGGCGCCGCCTTGAGCAGCTTGGCCAGCTCCTCGATCATCTCGTACTTGTCGGCCTGGCCCAGGCCCCGGCCACCGGAGACGACGATCTCGGCCTCGTCGAGCTGCGGTCCGCTGCGCTCCTCGACGTGACGCTCGAGCACCCGGGCGGCGTCGGTGGCACCGGTGTCAGGCACCTCGACGGGCACCACCTCGGCCGCCGATCCACCGTCGGGTTCGGCCGCGAACGACTTGGCCCGCACCACGAAGATGCCGGGGCCGTCGCCCGTGAAACGGCTCTTGGCCATCTGCACCCCGCCGAAGATGGCGTGGTGGGCGACCGGGACTCCGTCCTCGACGGTCAGGTCCACCAGGTTGGTGAGCACGGGCCGGTCGATGCGGGCCGAGAGCCGCCCGGCGATGTCCCGGCCGTCGTAGGTGGTCCCGATCAGGATCACGTCGGGCGCGTTGCCCGCCGCGATCTGGGCGGCGATCGCCGCCGCGACCCGGCTGCCGGGAAGCGCGTTGCCGAGATCGCCCACGTCGTAGGCCTTGCTGGCGCCGTGGCTGCCGAGCGCTCCGGCCGTCGAGGCCACGTCGTCGCCCCACGCCACCGCCTCGACGACCGAGCCCAGCGAGCGGGCCTTGGTCAGCAGCTCGAGGGTGAGGCTGGTCGGGGCTCCACCCGACGACTCAGCGACGACCCATACCTTGTCGGTTGCCATCAGTTTCAGGATCCTCCCGGCTGCGGTGGGCTACAGAAGCTTCAGTTGCTCGAGGAAGGCGATGATGCGCTCGTAGGCATCACCCTCGTCGACCACGACCTCGCCCGCCTTGCGCTCCTCGGCGGCGGCCACGTCGAAGACCTCCTCGCGGGCTCCGGCGACGCCCACCTGGTCGGGCGTCAGGCCGAGGTCGGCCACCTTCAGCTGCTCGACGGGCTTGCCCTTCGCCGCCATGATGCCCTTGAAGGACGGGTACCGGGGCTCGACGACCCCGGCGGTCACGGTGACCACCGCCGGCAGCGGACACTCCACCTCGTCGAAGCCCGCCTCGGTCTGGCGTTCCACCCGGACCTTGCCGTCGCTCACGTCGATCTTCTTCGCGAAGGTCACCGAGGGCAGGCCGAGGAGCTCGGCCACCTGGGCCGGCGTGGTGCCCGTGTACCCGTCGGTCGATTCCGTCGCCGCCACGACCAGGTCGGGCTCGGCCCGCTTGATGGCGGCGGCCAGCACCTTGGCGGTGCCGAGGGCGTCGGTGCCCGCCAGGACGTCGTCGCTGACGAGGATGGCCTTGGCCGCGCCCATGGCGAGCGCCGTGCGCAGGCCGCTCGTCTCCTCGTGGGGTGCCATGGACACCAGCGTCACCTCACCGCCACCGGCGCGCTCCGCCAGCTGGAGGGACATCTCGACGCCGTAGGAGTCGGAGTCGTCGAGGATGAGCTTCCCCTCGCGGACGAGGTTCTTGGTGTCGGGCTGCAGCGACCCCGGGGCGGCGGGGTCGGGGATCTGCTTGACACAGACGGCGACGTTCATGCCTGTCATTGTTCACGACAGCCCCGCCGCTCGACCAACCGGGTCCCCGCGGGCCCCCGCCCAGGCGGCTGCTGGCGGCCCCTGGCGGCCCCGGCGTGGGCCCGAGCGCAGATCGCCAGCAGGCCGTTTGCTAGCGTCGATGGAGAGACGCTGTGGCGAGCGCGCGAGCCCGAACCCCCGCCGGTACGCCGGCGACACAACTGGCAACCACCACTGCCACTGAGGAGGACCCGAACGGAGTGCCCGGAAGCGACGAGGTGCGGCTGTCATCTCCGGCCACCACCGAGCTCCCCCGCCTGGCCCGGCTGACCGCCAGCGGGCTGGCCTGCCGCCTGGGTTTCAGCTACGACGAGGTGGAGGACCTGCGGCTCGCCATCGACGAGCTGTGCTTCTCCCTCATCGGCACCCAGGGCCGTCCCGGCGTGGTCCACCTGATGTTCTCCCTCGACGACGAGACGCTCGAGGTGGAGGGCACGCTCGAGAGCGGCGAGCGGGGTCCCGACCCGGTGCAGAGCGGCCTGTCGCGCAAGATCCTCGAGGCGCTGGTGGACGAGCACGAGGTCCGCCGGAACGGTCACGATCAACTGACGTTCTGGATGCGGAAGCGGCGGCTCCCGATCGCCGGCTGATGGGCGTGGACAACGCGCAACGGGAGGAGCTGCGACAGAAGTTCGTCGCTCTGGCCGAGACCGGCGATCCGACGATCCGGCGCGAGCTGGTGGAGGCCCACCTGGGCCTGGCCGAGTACCTCGCCCGGCGGTTCAGCCATCGCGGCGAGCCCGTCGACGACCTTGTCCAGGTCAGCTCGATGGCCCTGCTCAAGGCCGTCGACCGCTTCGACCCCGGACGCGGCGTCGAGTTCTCGACCTACGCCACCCACACGATCGCCGGGGAGCTCAAGCGCCACTTCCGGGACAAGGGCTGGGCGGTGCGGGCGCCCCGCCGCATGCAGGAGCTCTACCTGACCCTGGGCGACAGCATCGGGCGACTGTCCCAGGAGCTCGGCCGCTCACCGACCATCGCCGAGCTGGCCGCCGAGACCCGAGTCTCGGAGGAAGAGGTGCTCGAGGCCCTCGAGGCCGGGCAGGCCTACCGGCTGGCGTCCCTCGACGCCCCGGCGCCCGGCGACGATGAAGGCGAGAGCCTCGCCTCCCACCTGGGCGACGAGGATCCACGCATGTCGGCGGCGGAGGAACGGGCGACGCTCTCACCGATCATCCAGTCCCTGCCCCCTCGCCAGCAGCTCATTCTCCACCTGCGCTTCTTCGAGGGGCTGACCCAGCTGGAGATCGCCGGGCAACTCGGCATCAGCCAGATGCACGTGTCACGTCTGCTCGCCCGCAGCCTGGCCGAGCTCAGGACGGCCGCCGAGCAGAGCTGAGGACTGCGCTGCGGCGGCGTCGCCACCCGAGACCATCTTGCCGCAGGCTGGCACTTCCGGGTAGGCTCGCGGCCAATCCGGGTGTTCCGCGCTAGGGTTCTAGCGAGGAGCATGTGAATTGATTCACAAGGCCCCCGACACCCGCCCGAGGAGGCGTCGTGGCCCTCACATGGAACCGGTCGATCGAATGGGACACCGACGACTGGAGGAGGTACGCCGCCTGCAGGGACACCGATCCCGATCTCTTCTTTCCCGTCGGCACCACCGGGCCGGCCGTCGATCAGATCGCCGCGGCCAAACGCGTGTGCAGCGGGTGCGAAGCGCAGACCGCATGCCTGGAGTTCGCGCTGATCACCAACCAGGAGGCTGGTGTATGGGGCGGCACCGCGGAGGAGGAGCGCCGCAAGCTGCGCAAGACGTGGTTGAGCCAGCGCCGCCGGGCCTCCTGAGGACCGCCCGCTAGATCTCGTCCTCCGGCGCCCCGTCGTCGATGCCGACGACAGGGATCCGCAGCTCCACGACCGTGCCGCCGTCACGGCGCATCACGATGTCGCCGCTCAGCTGACTGCGCACCAGGTCCCGCACGATCGAGAGTCCGAGGCTGGACGTGTTGTCGATCGAGAAGCCGTCGGGCAGGCCCTGGCCGTCGTCGCGCACCTGCACCAGCAGGCGCCGCCCGTCGTTCTCGAGCAACAGGTCGACCCGGCCGGCGCCGTCGGCGGTCCGGTCGCCGTCGCCCCGGTCAGCGGACTCCCCGCCCTCGAAGGCGTGCTCGATGGCGTTCTGGAGGAGCTCGGCGAGGACGACGGCGAGCGGAGTGGCGAGATCGGCGCTGAGATCACCCGCATCTCCCGCGACGCACAGCTTGATCGGCCGACCCGAGACCACGGCGTCCTCGGTCATGCGGACCAGGGAACGCACGATCTCGTCGAACGGGACCTGGTCTCCGGCTTCCCGGGAGAGGATCTCGTGCACGATGGCGATCGAGCGGATCCGGCGTTCCGACTCCCGCAGGGCGCTGCGGCCCTCGCCGGGCGGCAGCCGCCGGCCCTGGAGGCGCAGCAGCGAGGAGATCGTCTGCAGGTTGTTCTTCACCCGGTGATGGATCTCGCGGATCGTGGCGTCCTTCGACACGAGCAGTCGGTCCCGACGGCGAAGATCGGTGACGTCCCGGAGCAGGACGACGGCGCCGGTCAGCTCTCCCATGCTGAGCAGTGGGATGCAGCGCACGAGCACGATGACGTCGGGCCTGCGCTCGACCTCCTCGATCACGGGCAGGCGGGTGGCGTAGGCCCGCTGCACGGCGGTCTCCTCGACCCCGAGCTCGCCGAAGCGCATGCCCTCCACGTTGGAGAACACGCCCATCCGGTGGAGAGCGTTGATGGCGTTGGGCGAGCCGTATGAGACCCGACCTCCCTCGTCGAGCACGACGACGCCGTCGCCGACCCGGGGCGACTCCTCGGTGACCGCGGCCTCGTCGCTGGCGAAGGGGAACAGCCCGTCGGCGATCATCCTCGCGAAACGGTCGAACAGCTCGACGTACTCGCGCTCGAGGAGGCCCGGCCGTCGACCGACGGTGAGCGGCGACTCCCGGGTCATGACCGCGATGAGGTCACCTTCCCAACGCACCGGGATGCACTGCATCCGGGCCCGCTCGCCTCGCGTCGTGACGAGCTCGCCTTCGACCATCTCCCCCAGTCGCCAGGCCCGGCCCAGGAGGGGGCGCTCGGCGTCGTCGACCAGTCGGCCGACGAGGTCCTCCTGGTGCAGGGTCTGGCCCGTGCTGGGCCGCATCTGCCCGAGGACGACGAACCGGCTGCCCTCGTCGAGGGCCGCGGCGACCGGCACGAACAGCACCAGGTCGCCGAAGCACAGGTCGGCCAGCATGCCCCAGGAGCCCATGAGGCGCTGCAGGTGCCCCAGGGGACTCGTCTCCAGCCTGGTGTGGCGGCGGGCCACGTCGGCCGGCGTCGCCACCTCCATCGCGAGCTCCGCCGCTTCCCCTCCTCCGGAGGGCGTCGCGCCTGGACCGCCCGGGCCACCGACGGCCACGGCGCCGCGGCCGCCGCCGCTCGTCGCAGGCGATGTCGCGCCACCGTCTCCCCAGCCACTGTCTCCCCCGCCACCGTCCGTTCCCTCGCTGTTTGCTCCGGCGCCGTTTCCCACGCCGCGGATCGGGACCGGGACTCCGGCGCCGCCAGCCTGGCCGGTCGACCTCGTGGCCGCTGACGGTGTCACCGGGATGAGGCGGGGCTGGCGCTTGCGGAAGGCGCACAGCGAGTCGTAGCCCACCGCCGTCAGCAGCTGGCGGATCTCATCCGAGCGATCGGCGACGTCGGGTAGACCGTGGGCGTCCGAGGCGGTGGTGATCGGCACGCCGCGGGCCCGAAGGCGCGCCAACAGCGCCGGCGCGGGATAGGCCTCACCGACCGGCTTGCGCCAGCCGGCCGACGACACCTCGGCCGCCATGCCCGACCGGGCTGCCGCCTCGGCCATGCGGTCGTAGAGCTCGTCCGGAGCGCCCGACCGATGGCCGGCCACCTTGATCAGGTCGGGATGGGCGAGCACGTCGCACGCGCCCGACTCCGCCAGCTCCTCGAGCGCCTCGGTGTAGGCGGTCCAGGTCTGCTCCACGCCTCGGCGGCGCCATTCGGCCAGCGATGCCGCGTCCTCGAGATCGTCGAACCGCCAGGCACCGAGCCAGTGGACCGAGCCCAGCAGCACGTCGAATGGATAGCCCTCCAGCAGATTGGCCACGTCGTCCATGCGGCCGGGGTAGTAGTCGACCTCGAGCCCGAGCGCGATCGGGAGGCCAGCTCCCTTCGCTTCCAACACCGAGTGGACGTAGGCGTCCAGGTCGGCCCGGGCGTGGTCGCCCCAGTAGGCCGCCATGCTCCTTCGCAGGGCGGGATCAGGGTCGGCATCCCAGAACCGGCCCAGCAGGGCGTCGGCCTGGACGAAGCGGAAGAGGTGCTCGGTGACGGCGATCTCGGTGATCCCAGCGGCCCCCGCGCGCCGGCAGTACGCCGCCAGCTGCTCGACCGTGACGTCGCTATCGCGCTCGCCGTGAGGCCATAGGTGGAGGTGATAGTCGAGCACGGGCCAATGGTACGGGGCGCCGGGGACCGGGGCGCCTGGTCAGCCGGCCCGGCGTATGAGGGTCATCCCGTCTCGAACGGTCATCTGGACGCAGACGACCCTCGGGTCGTTGGCGACGTGGTCGTTGAAGGCCCGCACCTCCTTGGTGCGCGCACCCGTGTCAGATGGGTCGGCGACCGCTCCGCCCCACAGCGTGTTGTCGGCGACGATCACTCCTCGGGGCGCCAGCTTGGGGAGGACGGCCTCGTAATAGTCGATATAGCCCGATTTGTCGGCGTCGATGAAGACGAGGTCGAAAGGTCCGTCGAGGCCGAGGACGGTGTCCAGCGCCGGGCCCAGCCGCACCTCTATGCGATCGGCGAACGCGCTGTCGGCGATGTGGCGGCGGGCCAGCTCCGCGTGCCGGGGGTCGAGCTCGCAGGTGACGATGTGACCGTCGTCGGGAAGGCCAGCCGCCATCGAGAGGGCCGAATAGCCGCTGAAGGTACCGATCTCGAGGACCCGGCGGGCCGAGGACATGAAGACGAGCGTCTGCAAGACCCGCCCCTCGACGGGGCCGACCATCATGCCCGGGGCCGACAACGTGCGGCGGGTCTCCTCCGCCAGCTCTTCGAGGTACGGAGGGTGTGGGGTGGTGTGGTTCTCGGCGTAGCGCTCGATCTCGGCAGCCACGATGTCGGCCACGATGCGCTCCTTTCTGTTTCCTGTCGGCCGGCCTCCCGGGCCCGCCTCTCAACTCCAGATGCGTTCGCCGAGCCGCACCAGGCCGGCCAGGTCGTAGATGTCGGTGTCGAAGTACGGCACGCTCGCCACCACCTCGGGAGTCACTGCCAGCTCCGCTTGTTGCTCGGCCTCCCGGCACGCCACGACCTGGAAGTTGAGGAAGCTCTCGGCCAGCTCGTCGAGGACCCGGTGGATCTGGGCGGGCGCGGCCAGCCCCGGCGCCAGCGCCTCGGACAGCTCATCGCTCCGAGCCCGCAGCCGACCGGCCACCTCCGCAGAACGGTCGCTGCGCATGTAGTCGGGCAGGACCTTGTTGAGGACCACGGCGCCGAGGTGAAACCCCTTCGCCGACATCACCTCGATGAACTGCTCCGCCTCCCGCAGCGGGGCGGCCTCGAGGGTGCTCACGACCATGAAGGTGGTGCGCCGCTCGTGGAGCAGGCGCTCGACGGCGTTGGCCCGCTTGACGAACCCGTCGTACATGGTCTGGAAGAGCATGAAGAACTCGGCGATGTCCTGGAGGAACTGCGTCCCGAGTATGCGGTCGGCCACCTGGTAGAAGGGCCGCGAGGCGAAGTTCACGACCCGGGAGCGGTAGGGGACGATCAGCCATCGCAACAACCGGCTCGAGAAGAAGTCCGCCATGCGCTCGGGGGCTTCGAGGAAGTCGATGGCGTTGCGCGACGGTGGCGTGTCCACCACGATCAGGTCGTAGATCCCCTTGTTGTGGATCTCGTACAGCCGTTCCATGGCGATGTAGTCGTGGCTCTGTACGAAACGGCCCGACACGTTCTGGTAAAGCGGGTTGGCCAGGATCTCGCTGGCGGTGCGGTCATTCGGAGCGTGGCGACGGACCAGGGCATCCCAGGACTGCTTGGTGTCGAGCATCGCCGCCCACAGCTCACCGCGGGGTGTGATCCCGGCATCCGAGAAGGCCGCCGTCGGCACCCGCGTCTCCTCGTTGCCGATCCCCTCGACGCCGAGGGCGTTGGCGAGTCGCTTGGCGGGATCGACGGTGACGACGAGCACCTTGCCCCCTTGCCGCACGGCCGCCATGGTGGCTGCGGCGGCGGCAAGGGTGGTCTTTCCCACCCCGCCGGATCCGCACGAGACGACGATCTCCTTGGCCGCCAACAGCTGGTCCAAGGAACCGGAGCGGACGGGCGCCGCGGTGGTCGGCATCAGTAGCCCAGCTCGGCCGACAGCGCCTCAGCCACCTGACGTGTGGCCCGCAGGCCGTGCGACCGGGCGAAGAGGTACGGGACGTAGAGCAGGGGCACAGCCGAGTCGACCTGGGCCCGTAGGCGCTCGAGGTGGGTGGCTCCGGTCCGGCGCAGGGTGACGGCCAGCCCGGCGCCGTCGAGCACGGGCTGCACATCGCCGTCGACGGCCTTGGCCAGCGCCGCCGCTCGGTCCGGCTCGGCGAGCGCGTCGAAGACCGCTTCCTCGCCCCGTCCGAACAGCTCGGGGAGCACCCGATTGACCACGATGGCGGCCAGCGAGACGCTCGTCTCCGATCTGACCCTGGCGGCCAGCTCGATGGTCTCGTTGACCGGCATCTCCTCCGGCGTGGCGACGATGCACAGCCCGGTCAGGAAGGGATCCGAGAGGATGTCGAGCATCCAGCCCGTCTGCTGTCGCACCGGACCGATGCTGACGAGATCGTTGATGGCCTGCGGGGCGGCCAACTCGCCGATGACATGCCCGGTGGGCGGGGCGTCCACGACCACCAGGTCCCAGTTGCGCTCGCGCACCTCGTAGCAGAGCTTGCCCACGACGAGGATCTCCCTGACACCGGGGGCGGCGGTGGCCACGAACTCGAATGCTCTGGCGATCGGGCCGATGCGACCCACGACGGGCACCCGGAGGTTGAGGCGCAGGTACTCCCGAAGCGACGCCTCGGTGTCCATCGACATGGCCCACAGCCGTGGATGCACCTCGGTGGGCTGGAACCTGGTACGTCCCGTCTCGAGAGCGTCGGCGATGGCGCCCTTGGCGTCGATCTCGCACAGCAGTGTGCGCTTGCCCCGATTGGCGGCCAGGAGGGCCAGTGACGAGGCCACGGTCGTCTTGCCCACACCGCCCTTGCCTGTCACGAAGAGCAGCTTCCGCTCCAGGATGTCGGCCGGCACCCTCCGTCGAGCTGTGTCTTCGGACCGGCCTCCCGGGCCGGCTGTGTCTTCGGGCCGGCCTCCCGGGCCGGCTGTGTCCTCCGGTCGGCCTCCTGGGCCGGCCGGCGCGCCCTCAGGGGGCACCGAAGCCGACCCTGCGATCCTCGCTCGCCGCGCCCACCTCGACATAGGCCACCCGGGCCACCGGCACACCGACTCGCCGGCCCCGGCGGTCGGTCAGCCACAGCACGCTGTCGGGGCGAGCCAGGGTCGCGTCGATGTCGTCCATGAGCTTGTCGCGGTTGGAGTCGTCGGCCAACTCGACCTCGATCTCCTTCGTTGTGTGGATGACACCGATGCGGATGTCCACCAGCGTGCTCCCTCTGGTCGGCGGTGTCCGGCGATGGGACGGGCCTCGGACATCGTATGCCCGAGCCGGCCGCGTCCTGGCCCGAGCGCTCACGGCCGACGGCGGGGACGGCCCCCCCGAGGCGGCAACGTCGCCCGGGACGCTGTCACAGCCAGCGTGCAAACTGGACCCATGGTCTCCACCGAGCCGACCCCGACCGCGCGAACCCAGCGCTGGGCCTCGACGATGGACGGGTATTCGGGCGGGGCAGCCGTCCGCCGGGCCCACCGCGACAGTTGCGCCGGCGTCGGCACCGTCGGAACGCTTCGGCGAGAGGCACGCGAGCACGCCGAGGACCTCACGCTCGCCCCCGGGGCGACCCGAGCCCGTGAGGCCGGCCGGCGCGCCAGCCCGGAGGAGCCGGACCAGCTGCGCACCTGCTTCGAACGGGACCGGGACCGCATCCTCCACGCCACGGCCTTCCGCCGGCTGGCGGGCAAGACGCAGGTGTTCATCTTTCCCCAGGACCATCAGCGGACCCGGCTCACGCATGCCATCGAGGTGGCCCAGGTGGCGGTGAGCCTGGCCCGGGCGGCGCGGCTCAACGTGGCCCTCACCGAGGCCATCGCCCTCGGACATGACTGTGGCCACGGTCCAGGTGGGCACGCCAGCGAGGACGCCCTCTCGCCGTACGTGGAGTCCGGCTTCGACCATGCCGTGTGGGGGGCCGACGTCGTGCTGGCGCCGCTCAACCTGTGCGCCGAGACGCTGGACGGCATTCGCAACCACTCGTGGTCCCGCCCAGCGCCGGTCACCCCCGAGGGAGAGGTGGTGAGCTGGGCGGATCGCATCGCCTACGTCTGTCACGACTTCGAAGACGCCGTGCGGGCGGGGATCGTGACCTCGGCGATGCTGCCGGAGCGGGTGCGCCAGCGCTGCGGGCAAGGCCGAGGTGAGCAGCTGGGCGCATTCATCGGCGGCGTGCTCGAGGCGGTGACGGCGACCGGCGAGGTCGGGATGACCGAGGAGCTGGCCGAGGCCCTGGCCGAGTTCCGGGCCACCAACTACGAGCGCATCTACCTCCGACCGGCGTCGGTCGCCCAGGGCGAGGGAGTTGCCCGGGTGCTCCGCGCCCTCGTCGAGCACTTCGCCGATCGACCCAACCTCATCCACGGCACCGCCGAGCGCGGAGGAGTGGGCGCCGGCAGCGACGAGGCGCTGGCGACCGCCGTGACCTACGTCGCCGGGATGACCGACCGCTACGTCATGCAGTCGGCGGCCGCCCACCTGGGTTGGGACGCCGATCGGCTCCCCGGCGCCTGACCGGTCCAGGCGACCGGTCTCGAGGGTGGAGCGCCGTCAGCGGTCGAGACGGCGGCCGTGCCACACGCCGAGGCGCCAGCCGAGCCAGCCTGCGGCCGCGGCGACCAGGGCCAGCTCGACCACCCTGAAGGTGGTCCACAGGGCGGCGATCACGACCCAGGCGACCACGACCGTCGCCAGCACCAGGGCCAAGGCGCCAGCGACGCTGAAGCGTCGAGCGGGGCGGTCAGGGCCGCGGTCCTGGGGGCCGAGGGCAGGCAGGCTGCGTGGGCTGCGATCGCCCCGATCGCGCTTGGGCGCCCGCGCCGGCGCCGACGCTGGCTTGGTGGCCAGGGTCTGACAGATCAGACAGGTATCGGGCTGGAGCCCGTGCAGACAGGTGGCCGGTGCCACGGCTCCATGGTCGCGCAGTCGACGGCCAATCTTCGGGGCGGTCCTGCCGTCACTGAACGGCGAGCTCCCGGCGATAGATGCGGGCCGGTCCCAGGGCCTCGATGCGCTTGGCCGTCTCCTCGAAGGCGCGCGACACCTCCCCGGTGGGCTCGGTCACCGTCACGGGACGGCCCTCGTCGCCGCCGGCGCGGAGGGCTGGCACGAGGGGCAGCTGGCCGACCAGGGGCACTCCGAGCTCCTCGCCGAGCAACCGGCCCCCGCCGGCGCCGAAGATCTCGTAGCGCTTGCCGTCGTCGCCGGTGAACCATGACATGTTCTCGATCACGCCCCGCACGGCAAGCTTGAGCTTCTTGGCCATCAGGGCGCTGCGCTGGGCCACCCGCTGGGCGGCCGGCTGCGGGGTGGTGACCACGAAGATCTCCGTCCTGGGCAGGTACTGGGCCATCGACATGGCCACGTCACCGGTGCCAGGTGGCATGTCGACGACGAGAAAGTCAGGGTCGTCCCAGTGCACGTCCGTGAGGAACTGCTCGAGCGCCTTGTGCAACATCGGTCCCCGCCACATGACCGGCTGGTCGTCCCCGACGAAGAAGCCGATCGACATGCAGCCCACCCCGTGGGCCACGGGGGGGATGAGCAGGTCGTCGATCACCATCGGATCGTGATCGATGCCGAGCATCTTGGGCAGGGAGAACCCGTACACGTCGGCGTCGAGCACCGACACCTTGTGTCCGAGCCGGGCCAGGGTGACCGCCGTGTTGACCGTGACCGAGGACTTCCCGACGCCTCCCTTGCCCGACGAGATCCCCAGCACCCGCGTCGGCGAACCCGGCCGGGCGAAGGGGTTGGTCTCGGCGCCGGCCGCCCGCTCTCCCCGCAGGTGCCGACGAAGTCGGGTCCGCTCCTCCTCGCTCATCATCGTGAGCTCGACCTCGATGGACCGGACCCCGGGGAGGGCCTCGAGCGCGCTCCTCACCCGGAGAAGCAGCTCATCGCGTCCCGGGTGGGTGGCCACGGGCAACGCCAGCGCAACGGTCACCCGACCCCGCCTGACCCGGGTCGAGCGCACCATGCCGAGCTCGTCGATCCCGCGGCGCAGCTGGGGGTCGGCCACCCCGGCCAACGCCTGCCGGACCTCGGAATCTCCTACTGACATCGGCCGCCTCCCGGGCGGCTGCGGGCGGCTTCCTTGCAGCCGGCGGAATTATCCCTACAGCCGTAGGTACAATACCGTCGTGCAGGCCAGCCCAGAACGCCCGGCCGGTCGAGAGAGCGGTCGAGCGAAGACCTCCGACCGGGCCGCCTCCGAGGCACCGGCTCCCGCCGATTCCCGGCCTCTGGGCGACGAGGAGTTCTCCGCCGCCGTGGCCGCGGTCACCTCGGCGTTCGGCGACCCAACCCGGCGCGACATCTACTTGTTCACCCGGGAGAGCGAGGGCGCGACGGCCGGGCAGGTGGCCTCTCATTTCGACCTTCACCCCAACGTGGCTCGCCATCACCTCGACAAGCTGGCGGCGGGGGGCTACCTGGAGGTGTTCGTGGAGCGGTCGGGCTCGGGCGGGGCGGGCCGCCCGTCGAAGCGCTACCGGGCGTCGGCCAAGGACATGGGCCTCGAGTTCCCTGCTCGTCGGGACGACCTGCTCGTCCTACTGCTGGGGCGGGCGCTCTCCCTGCTGTCCTCCGAGGAGGCCGAGTGCATGGCCGAGACGGTCGGCGAGGAGTACGGGGCCGCCTTGGCCGCCCAGATGGCGCCCGGAGAGGGGCAACGCTCGCTGCGTGCCGCCATCCGCACGGTGGCCGACACCCTGACCGCCCACGGGTTCGCCGCCCACGCCGAGGCCCGGGGAACCTCGGTGGCCGTCGTCGCCGAGCACTGTCCGTTCGGGGAGACCGCCGCCCAGCACCCGATCATCTGCGCCGTGGACCGGGGCATGGTCCGGGGCCTGCTCGCCGGTCTGTACGGCGACAGCACGCCGGTCGTCATCTCGTCCCGCGCCCGGGGCGACGACACCTGCGTCACCGCCATCTAGCTGCGGCGATGAGTCGTCACTACCTCGATCACGCCTCTTCCTCGCCCGCCCGCCCCGAGGTCGTCGAGGCGATGGTCCCCTGGCTCGCCGGCGAGGGGGCCGCCGACCCCGGTCGGGTGCACACCGAGGGCCGCATCGCCCGGGCCGCACTGGAGGACTCGCGGGCCCGGGTCGCCGAGCTGCTGGGTGCCCGCCCCCGCCAGATCGTCTTCACCAGCGGGGGGACCGAGGCCATCAACACCGCCGTGTGGGGCGCGGTCCAGGCTCGTCCTGGCGGTGCCGTCGTCAGCACGGCCGTCGAGCACTCCGCCGTCCGGGATGCCTCATCCCGACACGCCCAGGTCATCGAGGCTGGCGTCGACGAGCTCGGTCGCGTCGACGTCGAGTCCTTCGGCGCGGCCCTGGAGCGCCTGGCCGACACGGGCACGGCCGTTGCGCTGGCTCACTGCCAGGTGGGCAACCACGAGGTCGCCACCCTGCAGCCGGTCGCCGAGACGGTTGCCCTGTGCCGGGAACGGGGGATCCTGGTCCACGTCGACGCCGCCGCCGGTGCAGGCCACGTCCCCCTCGACCTTTCGAGCTTGGAGGCCGATCTCGTCTCGGTCAGCGCCCACAAGCTCGGCGGGCCGAAAGGCGTCGGGGCGCTCGTGGTCGGCAGAGGCCTCCGGCTCGATCCGATGATCCTGGGGGGCGAGCAGGAGCGGGCTCGGCGAGGCGGCATCGAGAACACCCCGGCCATCGTCGGCTTCGCTACCGCGGCCCAGTTGCTGGCCGACGGCCAGCTGGCCGAGGAGGCGGCGCGTGCGCGGTCCCAAACCGACCGCGTGCTCGATCTGGCCCGCGACCTCGACGGGGTGACGATCTACGGCGACCCGGTCCGCCGCCTTCCGCACATCGCCTGCCTGGGCGTCGCCGGCGTCGAGGCGGAGGCCGTGCTCCTGGGCCTGGACCAGGAGGGCATCGCCGTCCACTCGGGCTCGGCGTGCTCGTCCGAATCGCTCGCTCCCTCCCCCGTCCTCGAGGCGATGGGCGCCGATGCCGAACGCTCACTGCGCGTGTCAGTCGGCTGGCCGACGAGCGACGCCGACATCGAGGCCCTCGTTGACGCCCTCCCCGCGGTCGTCGACCGGCTCCGGGCGCTGCGGGTCTGAGCTGGGGGTCTCAGTACCTGTCAGGCCGGGTTCGGCCCGAGGAGCTGACTCACCGTCACCGGCCGGAGGTTCCTTGCCCTGATGGCGGCCACGATGGCCGGGAACGCCTGCACGGTCCCGGCGTGACCCGTGTGCAGGCTCACGATCGATCCCGGTTGGAGACCCTGCTCGACGCGGGAGATGACCTTCGCTGCCCCGGGATCCTCGTAGTCGAGCGGGTCGATGTCGTAGCCGACGGACACCGGGTAGCCGGCGAGTCCCGACTGCTGAAGGATCAGCGCCGTCGGCCGGTCGAGCCCAGAGGGGCGGAACCAGCGGCCGTTGTTGCCCTGGACCTGGGTCAGGACGTCAGCGCAGCGCGAGATCTCGCTGGCCACGGCGCTGGCCCCGAGACTGCCCAGGTCAGGGTGGGTGAAGGTGTGATTGGCGAGCTCGTTTCCGTCGGTGAGGATGCGGTGCCCGATCGACGGATCCGCTGCCAGCCAGGTGCCGACGGCAAAGACGGTGACGGGAGCCCGGAGGGATCTAGCCTGGTCGAGGAGTGCGTTGGTCAGGCCGAGGTCACCCGACCCGTGGAACGTGAGGGCCACCGCCGTGCCCGTCCGTGACCCGTTGGCGAGGTAGGTGGCCGGGCGACCGGGCGGGCTGGTGGAGGGCGGCGCCGGGGCGCCGGTGGTGGGGGTCGTGCTGGGCGGCGCCGATCGGCGCACTGCTTGGCTGCAGCCGGCGAGCGCCACCGCGGCGCCGGCACCAGCAAGGAATAGTCTTCGCGGGATTCGGGGGGGCATGGCGTGAGCAACGCTAGCGAAGGGAAGGACGGGAACCGTGACACGCGTTGATGAGCAATCCCGCGCCGGCAGGCGGGCCGGGAAGGCGCGTCGGCGGCCACCTCCCGCCGTGCTCGTCCGGCGGTGGGCGCTCGTGCTGGTCGGGATCGCCACCATCGTGGTGCTCTTCGTGTTCGCCAGCGATCCGGGCGGCCGCTCGTCTCCATCGTCGGTGCCGAGCTCGGGCACCGGCACCACCTCCACCGTCGGCCAGGGTCCCTCGACCACGCTCGCCGCCCTGCCGGGAATGCCCCCGGTCCTCAATCCCAACGACATCTACGCGGCCGACCGGCCGGGCGCCCTGAGCCCGGTGGTGAAGAACTTCCCGCCGCTCGTCTACGTCCCCAACTCCGAGTCCGACAGCGTCAGCGTGATCGATCCCACCACGTACAAGGTGGTGAACACCTTTCCGGTGGGCGGCCTCCCCCAGCACGTCGTGCCGTCCTGGGACCTGCGCACCCTGTGGGTGACCAACGACCAGGGCAACAGCCTCACCCCGATCGACCCGGCCACCGGCAAGCCTGGGCCGCCGGTTCCCGTCGCGGACCCGTACAACATGTACTTCACGCCCGACGGCCGCTACGCCATCGTGGTCGCCGAGGCGCTGAATCGACTGGACTTTCGCGACGCCCACTCCATGCAGCTGGTCCACTCGCTGCCGGTCCCCTGCGAGGGCGCCGACCACGCCGACTTCTCGGCCGACGGGACGTACATGATCGTGAGCTGCGAGTTCTCCGGCCAGATGCTCAAAATCGATGTGGCCCACCAGCAGCTCGTGGGCGTGCTCGACATCAAGGGCAGCGAGCCCCAGGACGTCAAGACCTCGCCTGACGGCAGGGTCTTCTACGAGGCCGATCTCAAGGCCAACGGCCTCTACGAGATCGACGGCAACTCGTTCAAGGTCATCGGGTTCATCCCCACGGGCAAGGGGGCCCACGGCCTGTATGTGAGCCGGGACTCGAGATACCTCTACGTCTCGAATCGGACCGAGGGATCGGTCTCGGTCGTCGACCTGGCCACCCGGTCGGTCGCCACCACATGGCGCATCCCCGGCGGGGGGAGCCCGGACATGGGAGGTGTGTCGAGCGACGGCAAGGTCCTGTGGCTGACGGGCCGCTACAACTCCGAGGTCTACGCCATCGACACGACCACTGGTCAGCTGCTGGCCCGCATACCCGTGGGCCACGGCCCCCACGGCCTGAGCGTCTACCCCCAGCCGGGGCGGTACTCGCTGGGGCACACGGGGGTCTTCCGGTAGCGCTGCGGCGCGGTCAGGAGCTGGACGGCGAGGACGCGGGCGGCACCGGCTGGCCGATGGCGGCGAACGCCTGGGCGACGACATCGCTGGTGAGCGACACCATCTGGGCCTGCGGATGGTCGGCCAGGAAGGCTCGGAACTGTGCCGCCGCCCCGGCCGGGTCGCGGGCGTCCTGGAAGAGGATGTAGCCGAGGAACACCCGGGCGTCGGGGTAGCTCGGGTCCTGCGCCACGGCGGCTTCGACCGACGCCCGCCCCTGGGCCAGCAGGGCCTGGTCGTGCCCCGCCACCCCTGAGAGCCGGAGGAGCCATCCCCGATAGGCCAGGGCCTCGGGCTGGCGGGGCGAGACCGCGAGCACCTTGTCGTACAGCTTGATGGCGTCCAGGTCATTTCCCTGGGTGGACAGGACCCGGGCCTGGACCAGCTCCTGGGCCAGCCGCTGGGCATCGGTGAGGGTCACCGACCCGCTCGCCGTCTGACCAGGGAGACGCTGATTGGCCCGGGTGACCACCAGTCCGACAGCGGCGCCGACGAAGCAGAAGATGATGGCAAGGGCGACGATGCCGCGTCGCCTGCGACCTCGAGCGCGGCCGGCCTTGTGCTCGTCGACCCGCGCCGCCACCTGGACGGCGACGCCAGCAGGTGTCTCCGAGTCGTGCCCGGCAGGCGGCTCGCCCGGCTGGCCCGGCTCTGGCGGCTCTTGCGCCGCGGGCGTTCGAGCCGTGCCGCCGTCCCCGCCAACAGCTCCGAAGGCGTCGAGGCGACGCATGACGTCGGCCGCCCGGGCCGTGTACCCGTCCCGAAGCCGTCGGTAGTCGGCCTCGGCGAGGTCGTTCGCCGCCCGCTCGCGGTCGAGGTCCGAGATCGACCGCAGCAGGAAGTCGCGCTCTTCCTCCAGGTCCCGGGGTGACGCGGTGCGGGCCACGCTCAGCGCAGCGCCTGCTCGACGAGGGCCCGGTCCTCGGCGCTCGGCGTCGACCCTCGGTCGCCGCCCAGTCGACGGCGGCGGAAGACCACCAGTAGGGCGATCACACCGACAGCCCCGGCGACGGCGGGCAGGACCCACACCACGGCCGCCACCCCGCTCGCCGGCGGTCGCAGCAGGATCCCCGACCCGTAGCTGTGGACCAGATCGGTCTCGATGCTGCCGTCGCTGCGCCCCGCCTTCACCTGGTCGGTGATGAGCTGGCGGACGGCCACCGCCGTAGGGGCGTCCGACTCGGCCACCGACAGGCCGGAGCAGCTGGGGCAGCGCACGTCCTTGGCGATGCGGTCGACCCGCTGGCTGACGGTCTCGGAGCCCGATCGGGCGCTGGACCCGATGACCAGGGCGACGGCCAGGACGAGGGCCATCATGATCCACGGGAGCCACCGCCGGCCCTGGGCGCCCACCTCAGGCCCCCTCGGCCCGGGCGCGCGACAGCACCTGGTCGAGATCGGTGGCCTTGACGGCCCCGACGAGCCGGGCCACCACCAGACCGTCGGGCGCCACCACGAAGGTCTCGGGCGGGCCCCGCACGCCGTAGGCGAGCGCGACCTGGCCGCCGGGGTCCGCCACCGCCGGCCAAGCGGCGCCGGTGCTGGAGAGGAAGTGCGCGGCGCTGGTGCTGCGGTCGGCGAAGACGACACCAAGCACCTGGGCGTCACCGACGGCCCGATGCTGGTAGGCGAACTGCACCAGCTCGCTCTCCTCGACCTGGCACGGCGGGCACCAGCTGGCGAAGAAGTTCACCACGACGAAGCGACCGCGCATGGCGGACAGGTCGACCGAGCCTCCGGTCAACGCCGGACCACCGACATCGGGCGCCGGCTTGCCCAGCAGCGGGCTGGCGGCCGCCGTGGAGCTGGCGGATGGACGGGTCGCCAACACGCCAACCAGCACACCGACCACCACCGCCACGGCGAGCGCGGCGGCCAGCACCGCCCGAGGACGGCGACGACGGGGGAGGTGGTCGGGCGACGCATCGGGCGACGGCGCATCGGGCGACGGCGCATCGGGCGACGTCACCGGCGGTGTCACGACCCACCGCCTGACCCGGCGACGACCGGCTCGGGGTCGGGTTGGGACGCCTCGGGGGCGACCATCGCCGGCTCCGGCTCAGCCCCCCCGGCGGCGCGGCGACGACGCTCGGGCAGCGCCGCCATGACGGCTCCGAGGCCCATGACGGCTCCGCCGATCCAGAGCCAGGCCACCATCGGCTGGACGACGACCCCCACGACCGCGGTCCCGGCCTGCGCCGGCCCGAGGTTGGTGCCGGACTCCCCGCTCACCGCTGACGGTGCGGGCCCGCCCCCGATGGTGGCGCCGTCCGGGGGGTTGTCGAGGGTGAGGTACACGTCGCTGGTGAGGCTGCTGGCCACCGACGGCGTGCCGATCCCCTCGGCGTCCGAACCGAACTGGCTGACCGCCGGGCGGTACACGGCGCCGTCGTCGACGCGCACCGCCGCCTCCAGCTCGCGGCGGTTCGGGTGTACCACGCCGCGGGTGCCGAGATAGGTGAGCGTGTGGCCGGCAAACTGCGTCGACTGGCCGGGAGCCAGCCGTAGCTGGCCGCGGTGGCCGAAGGAGAGGCTGGCCGACAGGGCCACCGCGATCAGCACGACTCCGAGGTGGACGACCATCCCTCCGTTGGTCCGACCGACCAGCCCGCTCCACAGCGGCACACCCCGGCGACGGGCTGCTCGCGTCGACACCAGGAGCTGGCGAAGCGCCGACGTGCCGGCGAACGCACCCAGGCCGAAGGCCAGCAGCACGGCGAAGCCCCGTATCCCGGCGACGACACACCCGACCACCACCAGCGTGCCCGCCCACGCTGGCCACTGGAGGCGGCTGCGGAGCAGCTCGCCGTTCGCCTTTCGCCACGGCAGCACCGGAGCCACCGCCATGAAGAACAGCAACGCCAACCCGATGGGCCTCGACATGGTGTCGAAGTACGGCCTCCCGACCGAGATCTGCTGGCCCTGCACCGCTTCGGATAGGAGCGGGAAGACCGTCCCGAGCAGCACCACGAGGGCGAAGCCGGCGAAGAGCAGGTTGTTCACGAGGAATGCGCCTTCGCGCGACACCGGCGCGTCGATGCTTCCCGGCGCCCGCAGACGGTCCCCCCGCCAGGCGATGAGACCGAGCGCCGTCGCCACGACGAGGCCGAAGAAGCCCAGGATGATCGGGCCGATGGTGGACTGCGAGAACGAGTGCACCGACTCGAGGACGCCCGAACGGGTGAGGAAGGTGCCGAGGATGGTGAGGCTGAACGCGGCCATGAGCAACGACAGGTTCCACACCCGGAGCAGCCCGCGCCGCTCCTGGGCCATGACCGAATGGAGGTATGCCGTTCCACACAGCCAGGGGAGGAACGAGGCGTTCTCGACCGGGTCCCACGCCCAGAAGCCTCCCCACCCGAGGACCTGGTAGGACCACCATGCGCCCAGCACGATGCCGATGGTGAGGAACCCCCAGGCGAAGAGCGTCCACCGCCGCGTCTCGACGAGCCACCCCTCGTCAAGACGACCGGTGACGAGGGCAGCCACGGCGAACGCGAACGGGATGGTGAAGCCCACGAAGCCCAGGTACAGCAACGGCGGGTGAAAGGCGACCAACGGGTGGTCCTGGAGCAGCGGGTTGGGACCCACGCCGTCGAGCGGTATCGCACCGGAAGCGGTGTGGAAGGGGCTCGCCGGTCCGAGCATCAGCCCGAAGAAGAAGGCAGCCACGACGAAGCACGTGAGCGTGGCCCATCCCACGATCGGGTCCTCCGCCCGACGCCGGAAGCGCCACGCCATGGCCGCGATGTAGCCCGCGAGGACCAGCGCCCACAGCAGGATCGATCCCTCCAGCGCCGACCACATGCCGGTCACGGTGAACAGCAGCGGCGTCTCCCGGCTGTTGTTCTGGGCTACATAGGTCAGGGAGAAGTCGTGGCTGATCAGTGCGTGCTCCATGGCCCCGGTCGCCACCAGGGCGGCGACCAGCAGCAGCCCGGCATAGACGACACCGTTGCGCAGGGCACCGGGACGCCGGCGAACGAGCCCCACGGCGAGCGTCACCGCCCCGACCACGGCGGCCAGAAAGCCGAGCAGTACGGCGTCTCGCCCGATGGCGGCGTTCATCGAGCGCTGCCGTCAGGCGCAGTCACCCGGCCGGGATGCTGCGCGATGTAGACGGCGGAGTGCTTGACCATGATCTGGTCGCTGACGAACTGCTGGCCCGCGAAGTGGCCCTCGAGGACGACGGGGACATTCGGCTGGAACAGCTGGGGCGCTGACCCCTGGTTGACCACCGGGACCTGGACGTCCTTGCTGGCGATGGCGAAGGCGACGTCGTTCCCTGTGGGTCGCACGGAACCGGGCACGACCACACCCTCGATCCGAAAGTCGCGACTGCCCAGCTGGGCGCGGGACGCCACCGCCTCGTCCGCCGTCTTGAAGTAGACGATGGAGTTGCCGAGACCCCGGTAGACCAGGAAGCCGATGGCACCGAGCACGACGATCCCGGCCAACCACAGCCGCCGGGAGCTGTGGATCCGGGGCCGCGCCCTCGTCAGCGCCACCCGCGGGACTCCCGTGTCGCCGCCTCGCCGGCGTCACGATGGCGGGCTGGTCCGACGGCTCGCTTGATCGATCGCGCTCGCAGCGACATCCACACCGTGTAGGCCGTCAGGGTGACACCGACGACGGTGTAACCCGACTCCACGTAGCCGCTCACCGGCTCGCCACCGGTTCGTCGATGACCACGTCGGCGTCGTCCGGGGAAACCAGCACCCCCTCTGCCGCCTCGGCCCGGCGTTCGGCCAGAGCCAGGGACAGACCCTCGGTCTCGAGCCGCTCCTCCAAGGTCTCGAGGCGGTACCGGTGCACGAGCAGCCAGGCGTAGACAAGGGTGAACGCACAGAACCCCAGGAGCATCGTCCACGCCATCGATCCGTGGACTGTCGGCTGGAGGCTCGGTGTGAGCACCGTGGCCGACTGGTGCAGCGTCCGCCACCACACCACGGAGAGATGGACGATGGGCACGTCGACCACTGCCACCAGCGCGGCGATCGCCGAGCGCTTCGCCCGCGTCTCCAGCTCACCCCCCACCCGCCGCAGGGCCAGGTAGCCGAGGTAGAGGACCAGCAGCAGGGCTGTGGTGGTCAGCCGGGCGTCCCACGTCCACCACACACCCCAAGCGGGTCGACCCCAGATGGACCCGGTGACCAGCGTCAGCGCCGTGAAGACCACTCCGATCTCGGCCGACGCGCCGGCGAGGCGGTCCCAGGCCAGCGATCGGGTCCTCGGCCACAGGTAGAGCACGCTGGCCAGGGCGGTCACGGCGAACGCGAGATAGGCAACCCAGGCCACGGGAGGATGCACGTAGATCAGCCGGACGAGGTCACCCTGCACGACGTCGGGAGGCGTGACCCACAGGCCGAGGGCCACGGTGGCGGCCACCGCCGCCAGGGTGGCGATACCCAGAGCCCGCGTGGCGCGCACGGACGTGATCGACATCATCCATCCTCCAGGAGCGGACCGAAGGCGATCACACCGACGGTCACGTAGATCACAGCGAAGACACCGAGCAGCTGGAGCCAGGCATTGCCATCGGCGGGAGTGCCCGAGAGCGCCGCCTCCCAGGCCCGGGTGGCGCCCAGCAGCACCGGCGCCACCACGGGAAGCAGCAGGAGCGGCAACAACGTCTCACGGACTCGAAGGCCGGCTGCCAGCACTCCGTACACGGTGCCGGCAGCAGCCAGGCCCACCGTGGCAGTCGAGGTCGAGCCCAGGAGCAACAGCGCCCCGTGCAGGTGCGAGCCGTAGAGCACCACGATGCCGGCGGCCAGGAGGGCCTCGAGCACCAGCAGCTGGACGACGACGGCAGCCGCCTTGCCGAGAAAGATCCCGGCCGGATCGAGACCCGAGAGACGGAGGCCGTCGCGCGCCGAGTCGGCCGCTTCCATCGCAAAGCTGCGTTGCACCGCCAGCAACGAGCACAACAGCACCGCCACCCAGAAGAGCCCGGCGGTCGCCCTGGTCAACACGCCCCGGCTCGGGTCCAGTGCGAAGGCGAACAGCACGAGCACCACCAGGGCGAACGGCGCGACCTGGTTCGTGGCGACGCGCGAGCGGAGCTCGACTCTGAGGTCCTTGCCGGCCACGAGCAGCGCGTCACGCCACATGGACCGGCTCCCCGGTCGGCGACTCGGCCGGGACGTCGACGCGGCCGCGACCGGTGCCCTGCTCGACATCGGTCGCCGCGGCCAACGACTCCTCCCCCACGACCTGACCACCGGCCATCCTCGCCACCCTCCCGGCGATGGCCCCGGCGCGGTCGGTCTCGTGGGAAGCCAGGATGACCGTGGCACCGGTGCCCGACGCCGCCAGCACCGCCTCGTCGAGAATGTCGCGCCCGGCGGCGTCCAAGCCGGCGTGGGGTTCGTCGAGCAGCCAGAGCCGCGGGGCCCGAGCGACCACGGAGGCGATGGCGACGCGCCGCCGCTGTCCAGCCGACAGCTTGCCGACGACCGTGTGGCGGAGGCGCCCGTCGAGGCCGAGGCGGGACAGGGCCTGGTCGACCGCGCCCTGATCGCCCCGCGCCGCCCGCACGATGAACCGGAGGTTGTCCGCCACGGTCAGGTCGTCGTAGAGGAAGCTGGCGTGCCCCAGCAGGGCCAACGAGCGCCGCACCGAGCGCCGGTCCTGACGCAGGTCGTGCCCGAGGACGTGGGCCTCGCCGGCGGATACGGCCAAGAGTCCTGCGCACGCCCGCAGCAGGCTCGTCTTCCCGGCTCCGTTCGGACCGGTGACGAGCAGGATCTCACCGGAGGCTACGTCGAGATCGACGCCGGCCAGGGCCGGAAAGCGCCCCACGAGGGCGACGGCAGCACGGAAGCGGACAGCAGCGGCCATGAAGTACGGGACGACATGCTACGGGTGAGGCCCGCCGCGCTTCCAAAGCGCCCCCGAGCATGCTCGCGGCCCCCGGCGGGTCTCCGGGGGGCCGCGAGCAATGGGGGAGTTGGCTCAGCCGGCCTTGAAGCCGCTGTCGATGATCCGGCGCGCCGCGACGCCGCCCTGCCGGTTCACCAGCCCGGCCTCGATGACCTCGCTGGTCGCGATGGAGGTCGGAGCCTCCTTGGTCACCTTCTGGCCCTGGCCCTGGTACTTCGCGGCCTTGGTGGAGCCGGTCAGGCTGAACGTCGTCGAGTGCCCGTCGGGCTCGACCACGGTCATCGTGCCCTGGTTCGACAGCCCGCCGGTCGAGCTCACGTTGGTGACCTTGCCGATGACGTGAGTGCGGCGCTGCTTCGCCGGCTTCGCGGTCGGCGCGGGCGCAGCGGCGCCCGGGGTGGCCGGGGTCGCCGAGGGCGTGCTCGACGGAGTGTCGGCAAAGGCGACGGCCCCGCCGAGCACGCCGCCGGCGAGGATGGCCGAGGCCACCCCGACGCGTAGGGGGTGGTTGAAGAGCAGCTGCTTCACAGTTTGGTCCCAGGTCCTTTCCTGATCGGGTACGGGGGACATGCTCACCGAGCGATGTGTGGGACCCGCAAGGAGGATGTGAGCAGCGTGTGAGGGACCGTCCGGAGCCTGCTGGCCGCCGTCACTGGATGACGGCGATCACGTCCCCCTCCTGGACCTGATCGTCGGGGCGCACCCGCACCTCGGCGATGGTGCCGCCGGCCGGGGACTCGACAGGGATCTCCATCTTCATCGACTCGAGGATCGCGATCGTGTCGCCCACGGCAACGGCCTGGCCGACCTCGACGTGCACCTGCCAGACGTTGGCCGTGATCTCGGCCCTGACCTCTGCCACTCCCGCTCCTCCCGGCTCCTCGGCGGTCACGCACAGTACCCGGGCCGGCGGATGACACCATCATGAGCACCATGGATGCCGACGAGATCATCGAGCACTTGCAGCTGACGCCGCATCCCGAGGGCGGGTCGTACCGGCAGACGTGGCGCGCTCCCACCGAGACGAACGAGCGTGCCGCAGGGAGCGCCATCTACTTCCTGCTCCGCCGGGGTGAGGTCTCCCGGTGGCACCGGGTCGACGCCGCCGAGGTCTGGCACTACTACGAGGGAGCCCCGCTGGAGGTCGCGATCTCCACCGATGGAGCAACCGTGCGGCTGGTCGCTCTCGGACCCGATCTGGCTGCGGGTCAGCGACCCCAGTTCGTCGTGCCCGCCGACGCCTGGCAGCGCGCCCGCAGCCTGGGGGACCACACGCTGGTTGGGTGCACGGTCTCGCCCGCGTTCGAGTTCGCCGGTTTCGAGGTCGCCGACCCCGACTGGCAGCCTGGCCGCTAACCAGCACCTTCGAACTACCGCCCGGCGATAGGAGACGTCGGCCCGTCACAACCTTCTCAGATGCTGGCAGGCAGCACCCTGCTGATGGCGGCGAACAAGAAGAACAGGGCAGCGAGGAAGGCCGGAGCACCCAAAATGTAGACGAGCCAGCGGCGACGTCTGAGGCGGGTCGCAAGCCAGATTCCGACAGCCACAGCCGCGGTCGCCAGCCCCCAGGCGACCACCGGCAACGACGAACCGGTGTCGCCGGCCAGGGTGGGTGTCGCTCGACTCGGGCCGGCGGGCACCGTAGCGGTGGGCGTGGGAGGTCCGACCAGCGAGGCCTGGACGATGAGGCGGTGACTCGCGCTGTAGCGGGGAGTGCATGTCGTCAGCGTGAGCTCGTCGGTCCCAGTTGGCGCGACGACGGAGACGTCGGATGGCTCCACCACGAGCGATCGGCTGACGTCGTACCGAAAGGTGCCCTGAGAAGTGGTGACCATGACCGGGTCCCCCGGCACGAGGTCATTCAAACGAGAGAACGGGGCACCATAGGTGGTGCGGTGCCCGGCGATGCTGGCGTTGCCCGGTTGACCCGGTAAGGGAGTGCCCCGGTAATGACCAGGTCCTTGCCGAAGGTCGGCCGTGCCTGTGCCCTCGACGATTGCCTTGTCCAAACCCAGTTTTGGGATCGTGATGATTCCGACGGCACTCCCCTCGGGTGGCGGGCTCGGTGGAGCGCGGCCTCCGGTCACCGGTGGGAGACCCTCCGGCACTGACGTCGTGGCCGGACGTGTCGACTGCCGGCCTGAGAGCTGGTGCCGGAGAACATCCTGGCTGTGGGATTCCGACAGCCCGGTGCCCCACAGTTGGTAGGCGACGAATGCCAGCACCAAGGCGCCGAGGCCGATCATCACGCGGCCGATCCCAGCTATCACCCTCCCCATTGCCACCTGGTCAAGCTAGGAGCGGCCCAACGGGTAGCGCCGGGGTCAGCCACGGTCGTAGTCGTCGTCGAATCCTCCCGAGTGATATTGGGGCGTCGCGGATGTGCCGCCTATTTGAGGCAATCGTCACTCGATCGAGGTGCTGTAGGGGCGGGCGGCCACCGAGCCCGCCGGCCAACCAAATCGGTTCGACCGGCGGGCTCGGATGGCTGACTCGCCTAACTGGTCTGGACCGAGCTGAGGCGCTGTCGCCGCCTCGACCAGAAGATGAGGAGGCCGCCAACCCCGAAGAGCGCCAGGGCCAACAGGACAAGACTCGAAGCGGCGATACCGGTAAAGGCCAGCTGACCAGTCGTCGGCTGATTCACCGTCGACGGGCTCGCGCCCGCGGCGACGGGAGTCTGGCTGCCCGACACTGTGGCGCCACCGAGGAGCGCGGCTTCGGGCGAGGTCACGAAGGCGACCAGGAGTGCGCCAGACGATGGTGCCCCCGAAAGTGTGGGAACACCTGGGCCACCTGGGCCACCTGGGCTGCCTGGGCCACCTGGGCTGCCTGGGCTACCTGGGCCGCCGGGACCACCTGGCCCGCCGGGACCACCTGGGCCGCCGGGACCACCTGGGCCGGTCGTCCCACAATCTCCGCTCGCGCTGCCGCCGAGGGCCGTGACGCTGTTGCCGCAGACGGTCACCGGGGCGGTGATGGGGAGCGTGGTGCCGTTGCCGGACACCGGTCCGCTGTTGTCACCTGACCCGTTCGACCCGGTCGTGCCACCGGGGCCCCCCGGCGAGCCAGGTCCACCTGGGCCCGTCGAGTTTCCACAGGTGCCGCTCGAGGTCCCGCTGGCCGCGGTGACCGAGTTGCCGCAGACGGTCACCGGGGCGGTGATGGGGAGCGTGGTGCCGTTGCCGGACACCGGTCCGCTGTTGTCACCTGACCCGTTCGACCCGGTGGTGCCACCGGGGCCTCCCGGCGAGCCAGGCCCACCTGGGCCCGTCGAGTTTCCACAGGTGCCGCTCGAGGTCCCGCTGGCCGCGGTGACCGAGTTGCCGCACACCGTCACCGGGGCGGTGATGGGGAGCGTGGTGCCGTTG
>DASXCO010000117.1 GCA_036491125.1 Acidimicrobiales bacterium
CACACGGTCCCGTCACCCTGGCGGACCTTGCGGGCCGAGGTGCCCGAGCCCACGCTGGCGGGGTCGACCTGGCGGGCGGGGCCCTTCGGGTACCGGATGGCGGCGGGGCCGTCCAGCTCCAGGGCGGTTCGCAGCATGACCGGCAGCTCCTGGGCTGACGACGGCGCAAAGACGGTCATGCCGGGGATGGCGAGCGTGAGGGCCAGATCGAGCACGCCGTGGTGCGACGGGCCGTCGTCACCGGTGATGCCAGCCCGGTCGAGCGCGAACACCACGGGGAGCCCGTGGAGGCCCACGTCCAGGTTGGCCTGGTCGAAGGCGCGGCAGAGAAACGTGGAGTAGACGGCCACCACGGGCCGCAGGCCCATCATGGCCATGCCCGCCGCTGCCGTGACTGCGTGCTGCTCGGCGATCCCCACGTCGAAGCAGCGGTCCGGGAACTTGGACTGGAACGGCAGGAGCCCGGTCGGCCCGGGCATCGCCGCCGTGATGGCCACGACGCTCGGGTGGTCCTCCCCGATCTCGACCATGGCCCGCGTGAAGGCGTCGGTGCACTGGATCGGCGCCTCACCGTCGGTCGCCGGGCCGGCGTTGGCCGGGCGCACCTTGAGGTCGTGCAGGCGCTGCACGTGGTCGTCCTCGGCGGGCGCGTAGCCCCTGCCCTTGTGGGTGAGGACGTGCACCACGATGGGTCCGTCCCACTCGGCGGCGTGCCGCAGAGCCTGCTCCATGACCTCGATGTCGTGGCCGTCGAGGGGGCCGGTGTAGCGCACGCCGAGCGACTCGAAGAACACGTGCGGCTCGATGACCTCTCGGAGCGCGGCCGTCAGACCCTGGGCGCTCGTGTACGCCAACCCGCCGATGGCGGGCACGTCGCGCAGGAACTGCTTCACTCTGTTGCGGGCCTGGACGTAGGACGGGTTGAGCCGCAGCCGGGTCAGGCTCTCTGACAGGTGCGACACGGTGGGCGCGTAGGACCGTCCGTTGTCGTTGAGCACGATCACCACCCGCCGCCCGCTGTGGCCCAGATTGTTGAGGGCCTCGTACGCCATTCCCCCCGTGAGAGCCCCGTCTCCGACGATCGCCACCACCCGGCGCTCGGAGCCGTTCCCCGACGCGCCGAGGTCGAGCGCGGTGGAGATGCCGTGCGCGTAGCTGAGGATGGTGGAGGCGTGGCTGTTCTCCACCCAGTCGTGCTCCGACTCCTGGCGTGACGGATACCCCGAGAGGCCGCCGGCCTGACGGAGATGGGCGAAGCCCTCCCGCCGCCCGGTGACCAGCTTGTGGACGTAGGCCTGGTGACCCGTGTCCCACAGGACGACGTCGCGGGGCGAGTCGAAGACGCGGTGGACCGCGAGGGTGATCTCGACCGCCCCCAGGTTCGAGCCCAGGTGGCCACCCGTCGCCGACACGGCGTCGACCACGAAGGCTCGGATCTCGCTGGCCAGCTGGGTGAGCTGGGACTGGTCGAGCGCCCGCAGGTCCGCCGGGCTGTTGATGTGCTCAAGGATCATCGGCGCGGGGAACCTCCGTGCCTAACGCTATCGGAACCGTGCCCCCGGTGGATGCCCCCCAACGTCGTGGTGCTCAACGGTCGCGGCTGGCCACGAACTGGGCCAGCTCCGCCAGGCGGGCCCGCGCCTCCTCGGTGACGGGCACTCCGTCGAGCGCCACCAGCGCCCGCTCCAGCAGCCCGTCGATCGTCTCCTCGACCCGCTGTCGGGCGCCGGTCTCGACCAGGATCGTCTGCAGCGCGGCCACCTCGTCGGCTGTCAGGCTGGCGGAGCCGAACCGCTCGGCCAGCAGCTCGGCCGCGGAGCCGTCGGCCCGCGCCATGGCCAGCACGTAGAGCGCCGTCGGCTTGCCCTCCCGGAGGTCCTCGCCCACGGGCTTGCCCGTGACCTCCGGATCGCCGAAGGCGCCGAGCAGGTCGTCGCGGAGCTGGAACGCCTCGCCGAGGGGCAGGCCGAACGCGCTCAGGTAGGCGCCCAGGTCGTCCAGGCGGCCCGCCAACGCCGCCCCCAGGTGGAGGGGTCGTTCGACCGTGTACTTGCCGGACTTGTACAGACAGATCCTCCGGGCCTGCTCGGCGCTGGTGTCGGCCCGGGCGGTACCGAGCAGATCGAGGTACTGCCCGAGGCTCACCTCGAGACGCTGCTCGGCGAAGACGTCGTGCGCCTGGCGTGGCGCGTCGGCCAGGAGCATGTCGGCGTAGACGTAGGCCAGGTCACCGATCAGGATGGCCGCGCCGTCGCCGAATCGCCGCCCCTCACCGCGCCACCCGGCCTCGGCGTGACGATCGGCGAAGGCCCGGTGCACGCTGGGCTGCCCGCGCCGGTAGTCAGAGGCGTCCATCACGTCGTCGTGGATGACGGCGAACGCGTGCAGCAGCTCGAGGGCGGCTCCGGCGTCGGTCACCAGCGGATCCGACGGCGCCCCGCCGGCCCCGACGAAAGCCCAGTGGCAGAAGGCCGGTCGCAGCCGCTTGCCCCCGGCGAACAACAGCTCGCGCAGGGCGCACAGGGGCTCGACCAGGTCGGGGTCGACGTCGGCCCATCGAGCCACCTCCGGCGCCATCAGCCGCTCGATGCGCCCGTCGACGGAGCGCGCAACGACGTCCAGGTCGGTGGGGGCGGAGGCGCCCGAGGGCCTCACAGGTTCACGCTACGGGACGGCGCGGCGCGAGCGCGCGCCGGCGGCGAACGCAGGCGCCCCCAGCAGGCTCACGGCCAGGTTGAGGAAGTACACGAGCAGGCCCAGGGCGATCGCCTGGCTCGTGCTCACGCCGAGGGGACCGAGGAACAGGATGAACGCCCCCTCGCGCAAGCCGAGGCCGCCGATCGTCAGCGGCAGCACCTGCACGATGGCGACGACCGGCATGAAGGCGAGGATCGCCGTCCAGCCGACGTCCAGATTGAGGGCGCCGGCGGCGAGATAGGCAGCCAGGGCCACCGCCAGCTGGTAGGCGAACGCGACAGCGAGTACCTCGATCGCCGCTGCCGGTCGGCGCCGGAACCGGTCCAGGCCCAGGTGCACTGCGCCGACGAACCGCACCCAGCCGTCCCGATGGGTCAGGCGACCGCCCAGGCGAGGGTGGCCCGCCAGCGCAGTGACGGCCACCAGCAGGAAGAGCGTCGCCAGTGACACGATGATGGCCAGCCTGGTCGCGTGGCCCAGGTGCAGCAGGCCGGGGTTGGCGAGGAGGGCGGCCAGCGTGATGACCGGCAGCACGAGCCACCCCGTGAGGCGCTCGAGCACCACCGACGCGAAGGGCCTCGTGCGGTCGCCGCTGATCCTCGCCAGCCGGCTGATTCGGACCACGTCCCCACCAACGGTCGAGGGCAGGAAGTTCCCGACGAACAGGCCGGCGAGGTACAGGTTGACGGCGGTGCGCACGCGAGTCGGCAGCTCGAGGGCGACCAGCACCCGCTGCCACCGCAGCGCCGAAAGGAGGATCCCTGTCAGGGTCACCACCAGGGCCACGACGAGGAAGGCGACGGCGCTGTCGTGCCGGGCCGGGAGCAGCCCGCTCAGGTGCAGGCGGGAGATCAGCACGGCGAGCATGGCGATGCTGGCCGCGATGCGCACGGCTGGCCCCATGGCTTTGACGCGACGCATGACCTTCCCCTGGGTGATCCCAGTTAGCGTAGGCGCCGCCGACACTGGAGGACACGATGACGACGAAGGGCCACGGGGGGGAGCTGGTGCTGGCCGGGCTGTCGGGCCAGGGGGTCGATGCCATCTTCACACTCTCGGGCGGCCACATCTTCCCTGTCTACGACGCCTGCGTGAAGGCCGGATGGCGGATCGTCGACGTGCGCCACGAGCAGACCGCCGCCTTCGCCGCCGAGGGCGCGGCCAAGCTGACCCGTCAGCCGGGAGTGGCGGTGCTCACCGCAGGACCCGGTGTCACCAACGGGGTGAGCGCCACGACCACCGCCCACTTCAACGGGTCGCCCCTGGTCGTGCTGGGGGGTCGGGCGCCGCAGGGTCGCTGGGGCGCGGGCTCGCTCCAGGAGCTGGACCACGTGCCGATCCTGGCCCCGATCACCAAGTCGGCCGGCACGGTAGGGGCCGCGACCGAGATCCCGAAGGCGGTGCGCGGCGCCGTCGAGACGGCCCTCACACCGCACCGGGGACCGGTCTTCCTCGACTTCCCGCTCGACGTGCTGTTCAGTGAGGCCGAGGCGCAGGTCCCGCCACCGGTCGCGCCTCGTGGCGCCGAGCCCGACCCCGACCAGGTGGCCGCGGCAGCCTCCCTGATCGCGACCGCCGAACGCCCCGCTCTGGTAGCCGGCAGCGACGTGTGGTGGGAAGGCGCCTGGGACGCCCTCCGCCACCTGGTCGATTCCGTGCGGGTGCCGACCTTCGCCAACGGTCTGGGCCGCGGGTGCCTGGCGGCCGACCACGAGCTCGCCTTCTCCCGCACGCGGCGGGCCCTCAAGGAGGCCGACGTGGTCGTCGTGGTGGGGACGCCGCTCGACTTCCGGCTGTCGTTCGGCAGCTTCGGGTCGGCCCAGGTGGTCCACGTCGTCGACAGCGCCGATGTGCGGGCCACCCATGCCGAGGTCGCCGCGGCCCCCGCCGGCGACATCGCCACGACCCTGGCGGGCATGGCGGAGCTTGGGGCGGTCGACCCCGGCCGCCGCGATCACGAGCCCTGGATCTCCCGCCTGCGCGACCAGGAGCTGGCGGCGCGGGACGCCGAGCGGGCCGAGCTCGAGGCGAGCGCCGATCCGATCCATCCCGCCCGGGTGTACGGGGAGCTGCGCCCCCGCCTCGACCGCGACGCCGTCGTCATCGGCGACGGGGGCGACTTCGTCTCCTACGCCGGCCGCCTCGTCGACTCGTTCGAGCCGGGTTGCTGGATGGACCCCGGCCCGTACGGGTGCCTGGGCACGGGGCTGGGCTACGCCGTCGCCGCCCGGGTCTGCCGGCCCGACCGCCAGGTCGTCCTGCTTCTCGGCGACGGCGCCCTCGGGTTCTCCGCCATGGACGTCGACACCCTCGTGCGCCACCGGCTCCCGGTCACCATGGTGGTGGGCAACAACGGGATCTGGGGCCTGGAGAAGCACCCGATGC
>DASXCO010000118.1 GCA_036491125.1 Acidimicrobiales bacterium
GCTGGGGGCGACGTCGTTGGGACCGTCGGCGTGAAACAGGGCGGCCAGCAGCTCGATCTGCCCACGGCCGACGCCCAGCTCCCCCATGCCGCCGCCGTACATCGGTCGCCCCTCCCGCGCGCAGCGCGCGTACACCTCGAACAGCCGGCGCAGGGTGCCGATGCGTGAGGGCTTGACGTTGACCACGCGGCCCGCGATCGGCGTGGCCCCGATGTCGTCGGCGCCATGGATCGGTGCGTCGTAGGAGACGCGGTCGAGGTGATCGCCCAGGCGCCGCGCGATCTCGGGCAGGTCATGCGGATCCTCCAGGTACGCGTCCGGGAACCCCGCGATGACGTGGTCATAGAGCGGTCCGAGCGCCTGCGGCTTCTTGACCTCGAGGCCGTACTGGCCCTTGAAGTCGATGGTGTCGACCGCCCCGGTGGCGGCGACCTCGTCCACGAGCCCCGGCGACCAGGTCGACTCCGCGTCGAGCTTGAAGCGCACACCCGGTGACCGGGCCAGGCGCCGGTGCACCGGCTCAATGGAGGGCTGCTCGCCCAGGCCCAGCGAGTTGACGAAACGCACCGGCCGCGGCTCCAGGCCGAGCACGTCGTGCAGGGAACGGCCGGCCTGGCGCAACGCGAGGTCCAGCGCCGCTGACTCGAACGCCCAGTTGCGCCAGTTTCGCGCCAGCTCCCACTCCGGCGGCTTGGGCCACGGGTCGAGCGTCGCGAGGTGATCGCAGAAGCCGGCCAGCGTCCACTCACCCGCAAGCGGGAGCGCGAGCTGCGTCTCGTGCAGGGAGCTGCCGTCCTCGACGTGGACCGAGACGTCCTCCCCCAGCCCGTCAGCGCCGGCACCGACCAGCCGCACCTGCGTCGTGACGCGCTGGAAGTCGTAGGTGGCGACGGCGTGCAGCCGCTCGTACTCGTATGACTCGATGGCGAGCGGCAGCTCCGCCAGGCGCGGCCAGAGCGATTCCACGTCCGTCATGGTGGCAGCCTCAATGGTGACGGGTCGGTTTGCCCCTCCCAGCGCTCATCGACAAGAACCCCTGCGCGCTGGCACTGGACTGCACCGGACCCCGGCGATAGCTTGGCTTGGGCCCGGCAACGAGGAACAGGAGAGCCGGTGGGCGAGATCGAGGTGATGGTCACCTACTGGACGGTGAGCGGTCCCGTGGTGGTCCATTTCGGGCGAGAATGGAGCACGTTCAGCTGGGAGGACCGCTGCGCTCACGCGCAACGCGTCGGCTTCACCGGCCTCGGCCTGTGGCACTCCGACGTCGAACATCAGCTCGAGTCCACGACGCTCGAGGATATGGCCAGGGTCTTTCGCGACCACGGCCTCAAGTACCTGGAGGTCGAATTCCTGGCCGACTTCTTCACCCCGCAGGGCAGCGAGCAGCGGAAGGCATCGGACGCCATGCGCCGGCAGCTGTTCGAGACCGCGGCCGCCTTCGACGCCCACCACATCAAGGTCGGGAACATCCCCGAGACCCCGTGCGAGCTGGACCGAGTCATCGAGGAGTACGCGGCATTGTGTGACGACGCCGCCAATCACACCGACGCCAAGGTCGCCTACGAGATCATCCCGTTTGACCCCAACGTCGGCACGCTCCAAGACGGCCTGCGCCTCGTCACCGAGGCCGACCGCCCCAACGGAGGCCTGGCCATCGACACCTGGCACATGGGCAAGCTGCAAATCGACCCCGAGCAGCTGGCGGCGATCCCGGCCCGGCACATCGCCTGGGTCGAGCTGTCCGACGGACAGGTCCAGTACATGGAGGACAAGCTCGACGAGGTCATCAACCGCCGCGAGCTCCCCGGCGAGGGCGAGTTCGACATCGCGGGGTACGTGAACGCACTGCACCGAGCCGGCTACCCCGGCCCGTGGGGCGCCGAGATCCTCTCTGAGAAGCTCCGCAACCTGCCCATCGAGCAGGAATTCGACCGTGCCTATGAGACGACGCTGGCGCAGGTCCGCGCCGGCGTCGTGTGAGAGGAGACCCGAGGATGAGCACCACCGAGCTGAGCGATGAGCGCCTGATCTGGATGTTCACCCAGATGCTGCGCATCCGGGATTTCGAGGAGCGCGTCAAGCGCACGTTCGAGGAGCACCCCGGCGTGATCCGCGGTCACACGCACCTCGCCGACGGCGCCGAGGCCTCCATCGTCGGGTCGCTGGCGACGCTGAAGGACGGCGACCAGCTGTTGACGACCTACCGCTGCCACGGCTACCCGATCACCCTGGGCACCGACACCAAGGCGATGATGGCCGAGATCTACGGTCGCGTAGACGGGCTGTGCGGCGGCTACGGCGGGTCGATGCACCTGTGCGATCCCGGACGCGGCTTCCTCGGCACGAGCGGCATCGTCGGCCAGGGCATCCCCCACGCGACCGGCGTGGCCTTCGCCGCCCAGATCCGCAAGCAGAACCAGGTGGTGCTCTGCTTCTTCGGCGACGGTGCGTCCAAGCAGGGTGCGTTCCACGAATCGCTCAACCTCGCTTCGTTGTGGAAGCTGCCCGTCGTCTACATCATGGAGAACAACGGCTACAACGTGGCCACGCACTCCGAGCAGGAGGACGCCAACGCCGCCAACGGCGAGCCGCTCTCGGTCAAGGCCAAGGCGTACAGCATGCCCGGCGTCACCGTCGACGGCACCGACCCGCTCGCTGTCTATGAGACGGTGAGCGAGGCCGTGGTGCGCGCCCGCGCAGGACAGGGGCCGACGCTGGTGGAATCCAAGGTCTACCGCCTGTCGGCCCACGGCAACCTCATTGCGCCGCCGGGGGTGCCCCTGCACTATCCCGAGCACGAGGCGATCACGGTGTTCGGCAACCGCGAGGAGTACGAGGCCGCCCTGCGCGGCGACCCCGTTCCCCGGTTCCGAGCACGGCTGATCGAGCAGGGCACGCTCGACGCCGAGCGCGCCGACGCGATCACCCTCCAGGTCACAGAGGAGATGGACACCGCCGTCCAGTTCGGCCTCGACAGCCCGTATCCCGAGCCCGAAGCGGCCACCAACTTCGTCTACGCCTAGACAGCGCCAGGAGAGACCGACATGGCACGAGAGATCCCCTACATCGCGGCCGTCAACGAGGCGATCCAGCAGGAGATGGCGCGTGACGACACCGTCGTGTTCTACGGCCAGGACGTCGCCCCGTCCGACGAAGACCCGCTGGTCAAGGCCTTCGGGCGTGACCGCGTCCGGGTCAGCCCCATCTCCGAGACCGCCGAGATCGGCATGGCGGTGGGCCTGGCCGTG
>DASXCO010000119.1 GCA_036491125.1 Acidimicrobiales bacterium
GCGGAGGCAAGATGGCCGAAGGGAGAGTGATGCCCGGATACGCAGACAACAAGGATCGGGTGAGGACGCGCCTCCGGCGGGTCGAGGGTCAGGTCCGGGGTCTCCAGCGCATGGTGGACGAGGATGCGTACTGCATCGACGTGCTGACCCAGGTATCGGCGGCCACCCGCGCCCTGCAGGGGGTTGCCCTCGAGCTGTTGGGTGACCACCTCTCCCACTGTGTGCAGGACGCCCTGGCCAGCGGAGGGCCGGACGCTCACGCCAAGGTCGACGAGGCAACGTCGGCGATCGAGCGCCTCGTGCGCTCGTGATCGTCGGAGCGAGCGTCCTGAGCGGGATCGGGCACGCCCTGAGTCTTGCCGGGTCCATGACCTGGGAGATCCTGTGGGCACTGATCCTGGGGTTCGCCCTTGCTGCCGTCGTCCAGGCGGTCGTGCGCAAGAGCGAGGTCGTGAAGCTCCTTGGCGACGACCGACCCAGGACCATTGCCATCGCATCGGGTCTGGGTGCCGCCTCATCCTCGTGCTCCTACGCGGCGGTTGCTCTGGCCCGATCGCTGTTCCGAAAGGGCGCCAGCTTCACCTCGGCCATGGCCTTCGAGATCGCGTCCACCAACCTCGTGGTCGAGCTAGGGATCATCCTCGCCCTGCTCATTGCCTGGCAGTTCACGGTGGCCGAGTTCGTGGGTGGCCCGATCATGATCGTGCTGCTTGCGGTGGCGTTCCGCCTCTTCCTGCGCAAGCGACTGCTCGAGTCCGCTCGGGAGCAGGCCGATCGAGGTCTGGCCGGTTCCATGGAGGGCCACGCGGCGATGGACATGAGCATCCAGACCTCCGGTTCCATCTGGCGCCGGCTCCGCTCACAGGGCGCCTCCACCGCCGTCTCCCACATATTCGTCGCGGAGTGGGCCGCCGTGATCCGGGACATCGCCATCGGGCTGCTCATCGCCGGGGCTATCGGGGCGTGGGTGCCCGACTCATTCTGGGGGCACTTCTTTCTGACGGCTCATCCTCTTGCGGCCAAGCTCTGGGGGCCGATCATCGGACCGATCGTGAGCATGCTGAGCTTCGTGTGCTCCATCGGCAACGTGCCGCTGGCAGGGGTGCTGTGGAACGGTGGGATCAGCTTCGGGGGAGTGGTGGCGTTCATCTTCGCCGACCTGATCATCCTGCCGATCCTGAACATCTACCGGAAGTACTACGGGACCCGGATGATGCTGTTCATCCTTGGCACGTTCTACGCCACGATGGTCCTCGCCGGGTACACCATAGAGTTCCTCTTCGGCGCGCTCGGGCTCGTCCCCACTACCCGTAACGCCAAGGTCGTGCAGGAGTCGATCACCCTCAACTACACCAGCGTGCTCAATATTGTCTTCCTTGTACTCGCCGCGGTGCTCGTCTATCGGTTCGTGCGAACCGGTGGGATATCCATGCTCCGGATGATGGGTGGCGGCCCCGAGCACGACTCCGACCACGCCGACCACGCCGAGCACCCCGAGTACGCCGACCAGGCCGACCACGAGAGCAGCGGTCCACGTGCCGGCTGACCCCCTGAACCCGGGGGCGGCAGCCGGCGACTCTCGGGCGCTCGGCCCGCTCGAGGCTGCTGAGCGGAATCTCAGGCTGCTCCAAGGTCGCTCTCACCTCGATGGCGAAGACTGTAGGAGCCGTGCCCCCATCCTCGCCCAGGTCTGTTCCCCGAACAGGCCACAGAAGGAGGCAGAGTGGCCCTGACTCCGATCCATCTTCCCGGTCCTCGGGCCATGGCTCACCATGCGTTGCCCCAGTTGCTCGAGAGCACCATCGCCCCGGCCGCGCTGTTCTATGTGATCCTCTCCGTCCTCGATTTGCGGGGTGCCCTACTGGCCACTCTGGCCTGGACATACCTGGCATTGGGCAGACGGTTGCTGACGGGGCGCCACCTGCCCGGCATGTTGCTGATCGCCAGCGTCCTGCTCACCGTGCGCACGGCCGCGGCGCTGGCCACCGGTAGCGGCTTCGTCTACTTCCTCCAGCCGACGGTTGGGACCTTCCTCCTGGCTGCCGCCTTCTTGATCTCGGTCCCGGCCGGGAAGCCGCTGGCCGAGCGTCTGGCCAAGGACTTCTGCCCCCTCGATCCAAGTCTCTTCAAGCGGCCCTACGTGCAGCGGTTCTTCCTCCGGATCTCGCTGCTGTGGACAGTTGTCTTCGTCACCAACGCAGCTCTTGGGCTGTGGTTCCTGCTCACACAGTCGCTGGGCAACTTCGTGCTGCTGAAGACGAGCGTCACGACGTCCGTGATCGCCGCTGCCATCGCGGTCTCCACCCTGTGGTTCCGCCAGACCCTTCGAGGGGAGGGCCTCGCACTGCGGTACCGCTCAGCCGGCACCTGACTGAGTCGGTGGGCGGCGGACCCCGGAACCTGAACGACGTCATGCCGCCCGGACGGCGTCGGCGAAGCGTCTGAGGCCGACGCCCCATCCGTCAGGCGAGCCGACGGCGGCGCTCATCTGCTCCCAGCCTTCTCCGTGGCGGTCGAGATTGCGGTGCTCGAGCTCGACCCGCGTCCGATCAGACCCCTCGGCGACGAAGCGGACCTCGACCTCACTCGTCTTCTCAGGGTCGTTCTCGAGCTCCCATTGCAGGTTGATGTCCCAACTGATCACGAACCTGAGGGGCGGGTCGTAGGTCAGGACGCGCGCCCAGCGGCACTCGCTGCCGTCGACCCCGCGGTCGTAGACGTGGCCACCCTGTCGGGGCTCGAACACCATCTCTGAGAGCTCCGCTCGCAGGAGGTGGTGCTCGGGAGGCCACCACCCACCGATCCCATCGGTGAATACCGAGAATGCACGCGCAATCGGCGCCTCGACGACGATCGAGGTCCGCACTGACGTGGCTGCCACCTGGCTGGTCATCGGGACTTCTCCTCTCATTGTTCGGCGGCCGCTTTGAAGGCGGCCAGGGCTCGGTTCCAGAACTGGTCGAGGTAGGCGCGCAGGGCACCGATCCCCTCGGGATTGAGCTGATAGATGCGGCGGGTGCCGGCCTGTCTATCGATCACCAGACCCGCGTCCTTGAGCACCTTGAGGTGCTGGGAGACCGCGGGACGGGTGACCGGTAGGTGGCTGGCAAGCTCGCCGACCGCCTGGGGGTGATCAGCGAGGCGCTCGAATATCGCTCGCCTCGTCTGGTCGCCCAGGGCGGTCCACCCCTCAGTTCGGTAAGTCACCACGAACGGTAAGGTACGACTTACCAATGATCCTGTCAAGGGGTCGACAAGTCGATTGCCGTCGACCGTGGTTCCGGGGACCATACGTCGATGCATTGGCGCGTACGCCGCATCGGGTCCGGCGAGGGTGATCGGCTGAGGGACATACGCCTGCGGGCGCTGCTGGACGCGCCGGGTGCGTTCGCATCGTCGTTCGGGACCGAGTCGGGGCGTCCGCGGGCTGCCTGGGAAGAAGCAGCCGAAGCTCGGTCGACGGGGGTTGGCGCGGCGACATTTGTCGCCGAAGTGGGCCAGGAGTGGGTCGGCCTCATTGGCGCTTTTCGGATGCCCGAGTGCAGAGAGATCGTCGAGCTCGTTTCGATGTGGGTGGCGCCGGAGTTCCGTCGGCGGGGTGTCGCGCAGAGGCTGATCGAAGAGGTCGTGGTCTGGGCGCGAGCAACGGGCGCTCACGCCGTCGGGCTCTGGGCCGCTGCGGGCAATGACGCCGCCATCGCCGTCTACGAGCGCGTCGGGTTCGTCCCGACGGGTGAGCACCAGCCCTTGCCGTCTGATCCAGGTCGGGACGAGCTCCGGATGACCCTGGCGCTAGAAGAGTGCGACGGTGGCTGAGGGGCCAATCGAGCGCATCGTGCGGGACACTGGCGTTCACGACCTCGTCGAGGTGCTGGCCGAGCGGCTTGCTCCGACCGACCTGCAGTCGCTGCTGCTCGAGGTGTACCGGCGTCGGGTCGCGCGTAGCTCACCAGCCGACCTCCTCGCTCGCCACGAGGAGAACCGGTTCACGCGGCCTTCGGCGTTGGACCCGAACGCGATCACGTGGTTCGAGCAGCTCGTCTGGTCGCTCCTTCCCGACGGCTACCGGGCCATCGAGCTGTCGCCGTTGTGTCCGCTAGGCACCAACTCGGTCGTGGCCACGGTCGACCAGAACAAGGTCATCAGCACGATTCGCAATACCGAGGCTGTAGCCGACTCGACGAACGTTCTTGCCCTCGAGTGCGCGATACGCCGTAAGCGCCTGCTCCACGACCCGGGGCGTCGGTCCGAGCCTGTGCGTCTGGTTTCCTCCCAACGCCAGGTGCGCGCCCAGGCCTTTGGCGGCCCGCGAACATCGGCGCATTTTCGAATTGTCGGGCTGGCGGCAGCGGGGAGGGGCGAAGGGTCCCTCACCTTCGAGGCCAGAGCGCTCTCCGAGATGATCGGGTACTTGGTGAGTCTCGTCGAGCGAGCGCGCCCTGACTGGGGGATTCGCGTGGCGCTGACCGACCTGGCCGACCGCCCCGACACGTTGGATCGCGCCGTCCTGGTGCCACTGGACGAACGGTTCCCCGACGCGGCCTTGGGCATGGATCCCGACCGAGCCTCCGGCCGGGGGTACTACGTCGACGCCTGCTACAAGATCTTTGGCACAGACCGCCGGGGGACCGAGATCGAGGTCGCCGACGGCGGCTGTACAACCTGGACCCGCCAGCTGCTGAGTGACGATGGGGAGAGGCTGGTCATCGGCGGCCTCGGCGTTGAGCGGGTCCTGGCCTGACCGACCGTCCATCGGACGAACGGGGGCCGTCCGGGACCCGGAAACGGCCGAGCTCCCGGTAGCCTCGGAGCACTGAGATGATCGAGCTCGAGTACATGGACCAGGCACCTTGATCTCTGTTCGTCGCAGCCTGGCTGGCTCGTTCGTCTCCATTGCGCTGGTAGTGGCCCTGGGAGCGGTCCTGTTCCCAATCCGCAGTCACTTGAGCGTGGCCACCATTGCCCTTGTCCTGGTCGTGCCCGTGGTGGCCGGCGTGGTCGTCGCTGGGTTGGTCGGCGGACTCGTTGCCGTGGCCGCGGGCTTCCTCCTGTACGACGTGGTGTTCGTTCGGCCCTACTACACGCTGCGGGTGGGCGACGGCGAGAACTGGGCCGCGCTGGGGGTGTACGCGGTGGTGATGATCCTCGTGGCCCAGGTCGTCGCCCGTCTGGCCTCGACCCGGCGAGAGGCGCAGCAACGGGCCGAAGAGGCTGGTCGGCTCTTCGAGCTGTCCGAACTGCTGGTCGGCGACAAGGCCACGGCCGACCAGTTCGAGACGATCGTGACGACCATGCGGCTCGCGTTCGACCTGCGAAGTGCGGCCCTCCTGGTCCCGAGAGAGGAGCGCCTGCAGGTCGTGGCATCTGCCGGCGAACCGCTCTCTGACGACGAACTCCGCCGACTCGCGCCTGACTCGGGGCTGCCGGTCAGCGTCGGCATGGCTGTGTTGGCGCGGGACCGTCTGCAAGCCATCGCCTTGTCGGTGTCCGACCGTCCGGTAGGACTGCTCGCCGTCCGAGGGCTCCCGGCCGTTGGGGCCGACCGGGAGCTGCTCCGCACGTTCGTCAATCATCTGGCTCTGGTACTCGAACGAACGCAGCTGCGCGAGCAGGCGGTCAAGGCCGAGCTGCTCGAAGAGGTCGACCGGCTGCGCCGGTCCCTTGTGAGCGCCGTCTCGCACGACCTGCGCACCCCGCTGGCGACCATCAAGCTCTCCGCGTCGAACCTCATCGACCCGAACGTGAGCTTCTCTCGCGAAGATTCCCGGGAGCTGCTCGGCCTGATCGACCTCCAAGCCGACCGGCTCGACAGGCTGGTCACCAATCTTCTGGACATGACCCGCATCCAGGCCGGGGCGCTGGACCTGCGCCGAGAAGCAGTGGGTGTCGGCGACCTCGTCTCGGAGGCCCTCGCTTCCGTCGGGCCGGCGGTTGGGCCAAGCCGAGTGAGATGGGTGGCCACGGCGGGACTTCCCCTGGTCGACGTCGACCACTTGTTGATCTGCCAGGTGCTGGCCAACCTGATCGAGAACGCAGCCCGACACGGGCCCGAGCACACTGACATCACGGTGACGGCCGCTCTCAACGGCCACAGCCAGGTCCGTGTGACCGTCGCGGACCGCGGCCCGGGAGTGCCCCCTGAGGAGCGCGCGAGCATCTTCCAGCTGTTCAATCGGCGGGAGGCCGGCGGACGGGCAGGCATCGGTCTGGCCATCGCCAAGGCATTTGTCGAGGCTCACGGTGAGCGGATCTGGGTCGAGGGAGCAGCGGGCTCGGGCGCCCGCTTCGTGTTCAGCCTCCCCGCCTCATCCCTCTCCCCGGAGACCGTCTGAGCCGTGGCCCGGGTGCTCGTCGTCGACGACGACCGATCGCTTCTCAGGGTCCTGCGCGTCAGCCTGCCCGCCCGAGGCCACGAGGTACTCGCTGCCGCGAGCGGTCAGGAAGGCTTGTCCAGGGCGGCGGTCGACTCCCCGGACGTCGTCGTGCTCGACCTCGGCCTTCCTGATCTTGATGGACTCGAGGTGTGTCGGCGAATCCGTCAATGGAGCCAGATTCCCATCATCGTGCTGTCGGCAACCGGCAGCGAGGATCGCAAGGTGGCGGCACTCGACGGTGGCGCTGACGACTACGTGACCAAGCCCTTCGGGATGGCCGAGCTCGAAGCTCGGATCCGAACTGCTCTCCGCCATGCCCAGCCGCCGCACCACGAGGCCGAGGCCGAGCTCGCGGTCGGGTCACTGGAGCTCGACCTCGTTCACCATCAGGCTCGGTCAGCTGGTCGACAGGTCGAGCTCACGGCCAAGGAGTTCGACCTCCTGGCCTTCCTGGCCCGCCACGCTGGCAAGGTGTGCACCCACCAGATGATCCTCCAGGAGGTATGGGGCACGGGGTACCAGAGCGAGGCTCAATATCTCCGGGTCTATGTGCATCGGCTTCGTCACAAGCTCGGTGACGATCACGGTCGCTTCCTACGGACCGCTCCGGGGGTCGGGTACGCGCTGGGCTCCGATTGAGAGCTCGTGGGCAGTGATCACCCGACGATCCGTGACTTCAAGCCCGCTCGATGCGACACTCAGCACCCGTGTCGACGATGGGAGAACGATTTGGGCCGGGGGGACGATTCGCCCGACTGCTCCAACGGCGGCCCCGCTTGTTCTCATTCGTGATAGCTGTCGTGGCCGCCCGAGTCGTGTTCTCACTGGTCGACATAGGGGAGTCGCGGGCCACCGGGTACTCCCTGGTGATAACCGGGGTGCTGTTGCTCGAGGTCATCGTGATCTGGCAGCGGGTCGCTCCCCATCGCGGGCGTCCCCACGTCGCGCGGATAGCTGCCGAGGGGAGCAGCCAGGAGAGAATCCTTCAGGTTGTGGAGCGCTATGGGGCACCGGTCGTCTACTTGACGGCGTTGGTCGCGCTGGGTGCCGAGCTTGCGCTGGCTGCGATGGGCGCCTCCCGCGTGGTACTGCTCGACGTCACCGACGCTGTTCGGTGGGTCGAGCTCGTACTCCTGGTCGCGGTGATCCTCGTGGCGCGCAGCTGGGATCGACGCTTCCCGGAGGAGGTGTCGGGCGATCCCCCGGGTTGAGGCGACGCAGTTCGGAGGGCATTCCACCTGGTCGCGAGCTTGGTGACCCCGACCGAGCGGGCCGCACCCCGATCACGGCAGGTGTGGATCTCTCGCTAGCATCGTGGGGTCATGGCCAAGCGTTCACCTGGAAAGCGTGTCGCTCGCGCCGCCGCCACGGGCGGGGGCCGCACGAAGCGGGGCAAAGCACCGATCGGCTTCTACATGGTGCTGGTGCTCATCGTGCTCCTGGGTGCGGGGACGGTCGGCTACAGCCGCTACCAGCGGACCCATCCCGTGAGCGCGTCGAGCAAAAAGCCCAGCTCGCCGGCGACCGATCCGCTGAAGGCGCCGGTCCTCGCCTCCACCCAGGGCCAGGCGAACGGGCAGCCCGTCGACGGCATCGCCTGCCAGACAGGTGAGCAGCTCGCCTATCACATCCATGCGCACATCGCCGTCTACTCGAACGGCGCGCTGCAGGCTGTCCCGAGGGGCATCGGCATCACGCCACCCACCACCGAGCAGAATTCGTCAGAGGGCACGTTCATCGCGTCTGGTGGATGCTTCTACTGGCTCCACACCCACACCCAGGACGGTGTGATCCACATCGAGTCGCCGACTCCCAAGACCTACACGTTGGGTAATTTCTTCGACATCTGGCAGCAGCCCCTGTCGTCCACCCGGGTGAGCACGGCGCTCGGCAACGTCGTGGCCTACGTCAACGGCAAGCAGTACAAGGGCGACGTCCGGTCGATCCCACTCACGGCACACGCCCTGATCCAGCTCGACGTCGGCTCTTCGACGGTTCCGCCGAAGTCCTTCACCTTCCCCCAGGGCCTGTAGCGCACCTCGCCGAAGTGGCGGTTAGGGTGTGATCGTGGCGATCGTCGAGCCCGGTTCAGTACCGGCCAATCGGTTGTCGTCTGCGTCCGTAGCCTGGCTGACGACCGTTCGGGCGGACGGCCAGCCGCAGTCGTCATACGTCTGGTTCCACTTCGACGGGACGGACCTGCAAGTCGCCAGCCAACCGCAGGCGGCCAAGCTCCGCAACATCCGGGCTAACCCGAAGGTGTCGCTCCATCTCGACGGTGACGGCCAGGGCGGTGACGTGGTCACGATCGAGGGCGTGGCCGAGATCCTCGAGGGGGATCCATCACCTGAGCGAATCGAGGCCTACTTGGCGAAATACAACGACGCGATCCGGACCCAGCTGCAGACCACGCCCGATGAGCTGCGTCGGGAGTACTCGACCACCATCCGCATCACACCCTCCAGGGTGCGAGCATGGTGAGTCCTGCCGGGTGGGGGAGCGAGGCCGGGGGAGCGTCAGTCGGGGAGCAGTGGTACGGACAGGCCCGGGTCACGCCCGAGCAGCACCGCACGAGTGACGGCAGCCGAGCCGAACCGGTCCCGCACCTCGTCGAGCGCGACGTCAAGGCTGACGCCGAGATGTCGGCCGAACGGGAGCGGTAGTTGGACGGCACCACCGTTGTCGAGGTCGCCCACGGCAACCCCGACGAGCGTGAGGCCCTGACTCTCGATCAGCGGCATCGCCGTGTGCTGCAGCGCTCTCACGGTCGCCAGGATCGTCTGCGTCTCGGCCGTCGCCCACTCGAGCGTGTGGGATCGAGTGGCTCGCGAGAAGTCGTCGAAGCGCAACCGGAGCACGACGGTGCGACCAACCTGCCCGGAGGCCCGCAACCGACGCGTGACGCGGTCCGCGAGGCCGACCAGAGCAGCATCGAGGGCCTCGGGTGAGGTCCGCGAGCGGCCCAGTGCCCGCTGCGACCCGATCGAGCGCCGGCGACGGCCCACTTCCACGGGCCGGGGATCGCGGTCGTGGGCGAGGTCGTGCAGGTGCCGGCCCGATGCTCGTCCGAGCATCGAGACGAGCACGTCCTCACCGAGTTGGGCGACCTCCCCGACCGTCGTGACGCCTCGTTGACGGAGCTTGTCCGCCGTCACCGGCCCGACGCCCCACAGCCGCTCGACCGGAAGCGGATGAAGAAAGGCCAGCTCGCCGCCGAGCGGCACCACCAGGAGACCGTCGGGCTTGCCCACCGCGCTGGCCACCTTGGCCAGGAACTTCGTCCTGGCCACCCCCACGGTGATCGGCAGTCCGACCCGGTCACGTACGTCGTCCCGCAGTCGCACGGCGATCTCGGTCGGTGTGCCGGAGACCCTCCGCAGCCCGCCCACGTCGATGAACGCCTCATCGATGGACAGCCCTTCGACCAGGGGCGAGGTGTTGTCGAAGACCTGGAAGACGGCCTTGCTGGCCTCGGCGTAGGCGGACATGCGCGGCTCGACCACGATCGCCCGGGGGCAGAGCCGGCGGGCCTGGCCGCCGCCCATCGCCGTGCGGACGCCATGCGCCTTGGCCTCGTAGCTGGCCGCCAGCACTACGCCGGTCCCGACGATGACCGGGCGTCCTCGCAGGCCAGGGTCGTCACGCTGCTCGACCGACGCGTAGAAGGCGTCGAGATCGGCGTGCAGGATCGGTCCCTCACCGGACACGAACACATGTTCGCATACCCGGCGAGGTCGGCGCAGGCGACGGTGCCGATCTACTGCTCGAGGCGGGTGGGCAGGCGAAGGCCTCGCGTTACCGCTTGGCGTAGTCGGCGAACCCCTGCCAGTCGATGACGACGCACGGCTCGTCCCCGATGATCCAGGCGTCGTGACCAGGCGGGGCCATCATGAAGTCGCCGGGCCCGAACTCCATCTCCTCGCCGTCATCCATCACGATCTTCATGCGTCCGGAGATGAAGTAGCCGGTATGGGCGGCCTGGCAGCTGTCGGTCTTGGCGATCGGCTTGACGTGGTCGGACCACTTCCACCCAGGCTGGAACGTCGCCCGACCGACGCCCCCGCCCTCGAGGTTAACCAGGTCCAGCTTCCCGGAGCCGGCCCCGAACGGCCGGGTCTCCTCGGGTGAGTCCAAACTCATGCGAACCATTCTTGCCATGTCGTCGCCTCCCCACGATCGGACTGTTGACGAGTATGCCCGATCAGAGCACGACCCGCTCGGGGGGCCGTGGTGGGCCACCGAGGTGACTGGCCGGTGCGAGGCGGCTCAGGAAGAGGACTGCTCGATCACCGAGAACGAGACGGCACCCTGGGGGTCGACGTCGGCATCCAGGGTCTTGTCGTCCAACGCCTGCGCCGCACTCGGGTCCAGGAACACCTCGCCGTCCTCGATGGCGACGACCTGATCGTCCTGCTCCGGTCCGGGGGCCACACTGAGCGCGAAAGCGCCCGCGGGCTCTTCGGCAGGGGAGATACGAAGACCGGCGCCACCGGTCGCGTTGGTGCTGGCAACGAGCTCTCGGATCACTAGGGATGCTGAGGATGTCACATCAAGCACCGAAGCCGCCTCCTTCGATAGTCGGATTCATCGGTTCTTCCCGCCCCAGGCATCGGAAAAACCCGGTGCCGGGCGCCGACAAGGTTTCAACCTTTCAGTGTCGAAGATAGATCCCATGCCGGGCCCCGTGGCGACCGCCTCTGACCAGGAACGGAGAGCCTCAACCGCCCGCCGGAGGCCCTGGTGTGAGGGCGAGACCCCTCGGGCGGGTGAGCTGCTTTCACCGGTTGATTTCGGGCACAGCCGGGTACGACAGGCGCTCATGCGTGAGCTGGGGTTTTGTGGACGCGTATTCACGCTGGGCTGGGCGGTCGAGGGGAGCGGGCAGGCGCGGCGGATCAGGCAGCCCAGGCTGTTGGGGGTCCCGACGAGCCTTATCGATGGCTGAGCAGGTGGTGCGGGTCCGTGGCGCCACGGCCGAGTACCCCGATCAGGTTGACATTGACGGCGACCGGGAGCTGGTCGACCGGTTCCAGCAGGGCGACGACACGGCCTTCGCCGAGCTCTACAGCCGCCATTATCGGCGTCTGTTCCGGACATGTCTCCGGTATCTGGGTGATTCGGCCACGGCGGAGGACGCCGTCCAAGAGGCGTTCGCCAAAGCGTTCCGAGCCCTTCCGACTCTGAACGGGGACCGACGCTTCTACCCGTGGCTGAGTGTGATCGCCAAGCGGGTCTGCGTGGACATCCACCGTCAGCGGGCCCGGAGTCAGCCAGCTGAGAGCATCGACCCCGGCACAACGGCCGACGGAGAGCAGGCCGTCCTGACGTCGATGGATGCAACCGCGGTGCAGGACGCGCTCGGCCGTCTCACGAGTCGCCACCGAGACGTGCTGCACCTCCGGGAGTACGAGGGGTGGTCCTACCGCCGCATCGCCACCCACTACGGCGTGCGACTCGCGGCCGTGGAGACGTTGCTCTGGCGCGCCCGGCGGGCGCTGCACCGTCAGCTCACCATGGCGGGCTACGAGCGCCGAGCCCTCGTCAGCCTCCCCGTCGCCGGCTGGGCCTACCGCAGGCTCGGGTCGATGCGGGCCCGGATCGAGGAGTGGGGTGGCCAGCGCCTGGCTCCGGTCGTGGGCAGCGTCGCCTCGGTTGTCACGATCGGCGCACTGGTGATCGGGGCGACGGGATCGGGCGCGCACGCGCACCGTCCGCAGCCACTCATCGCGTCGCACGCCCCATCGGCGGACCCCACGCCTCAGCCGCCTGTCGCGCCGTCCATTCCCGGCATCACCCTCCCGTCCGTCCCGTCCGTCCCCGCTGTCTCGGCCAGTCTCCCCGCCGCGCCTCCCCTCCCGTCCGCCGCCGGCCAGGTTGCCGCCGCCGGCGGAGCAGCCGTCCTCGGGGCGACATTCACCAACGCGGCCGCCGCCTCGCAGCAGGCCCATCAGGAACCGGTGCACGCCAGCGTCGCTGGCGTCACTGCCGGCATCAATCCGAAAGCGACAGCCTCGGGCCTGGTCAGCACCGCCGACACCAGCGTCAATCAACTGCGAAGGAGCATCCCGTGATTCGTCGCACTCTGCTCGCTACGCCAATCGTCCTCATGGCGTTGGGGTTGGGGTCTGCCTCCCTCGGTCTGGCTGCTCCGGCCGGAGCCTCCACGCCGCCCCCGGTCCGGGTGGCCGCCACCGGAAGCCCCTGGTTCTGCCTTGCCATCGCGGAGATCAACTTCGGCTACTGCCAGTACAACCCGCTGGGTTAGACGCTCCGTCCCGCCGCAGGCCAACCGCGGCACCAGCTCAGGCGCCCTGGTAGCGATGCGCGCCCAGGGAGCGCATCGTCCTGTCGAAGGTCGAGGCCTGGGCGCCCGTGAGCGCGACGCCCGCCACCGTGAGGTTGCCCACCAGCCACACGTCGTCGCCACTGGCGACACCGCCCCCGGCGATGGCGAAGGCGATGTTCGGATCGTCGAAGGCAAAGATCGAGATGGCCCTCGTCGTCCCTCTGCAGTCGAGCTCGAGACGGCTGGTGGCCTGGACGGTGATGCCGGGCGCGAGGCCGCCGCTGGTCGTCTGGCAGATGCCGACGCGGCTGGTCTGCAAGGCCCCCACGGCGCGCTCGGCGCTGACCGGGACCACGGTCGTGGACGGCGACGATGACGAGCTCCCGCCGCCGCAGGCGGGCAGCACGCCAGCCGCACCGAGGCAGGCAGCCACCGCTACGAGTCGAATCGACGAAACCTCACGGGCGAGACCCAAGGGCACGAACGTAGCGGCGCCCGCCGGCGTGGGACCAAACCGGCGGCCGGAGGGGAACCGCTGTGGGGTCCGCCCAGTGCGCGGACCAGCGGGCCCCCGACCACCCTCGGGCGAGCCGGCCCCAGAGCTGCCTCCGGTCCCAGTTGTGCGACGATGCCCGGGTGGCCGTTCGCCCCATCCGGATCTTCGGTGATCCCGTCCTTCGCAGCACGGCGACACCGGTCACCGACTTCGACGCCGAGCTCCGCCGGCTCGTGACCGACATCACCGAGACTCTCGGTGACGCCGCTGGGGCGGGCTTGGCTGCTCCGCAGATCGGCGTCGGTCTCCGCGTCTTCGCCTACGTCGTCACGGATGAGTCCATGTCCGAGTACGGCAGCATGGGCCACATCGTGAACCCCCTGCTCGTCGAGCAGTCCCCCGAGTCCATCGAAGACATCGAGGGGTGCCTTTCGCTGCCAGGTCTCGAGTACGAGCTGGCGAGACCAGGCCGAATTGTCGCTGAAGGTTTCGATCAGCATGGTGAGCCCGTGCGCATCGACGGAACCGAGCGCCTGGCACGCTGTCTCGCCCACGAGACCGATCACCTGGACGGCGTCCTCTTCATCGACCGGCTGGACCCCACGACGCGACGGCGGGCGCTGCACGAGATTCGCGAACGCGTGCTCGCCGGCGAGGAGGTCGCGGTGAAGCGGTCGCCGCACTCAGGGCTCCTGTGAACCTCGTCCCGCGCTTCGCGCTGATACAGGCTGGTGGTAGCGTCGAACACACGTTTGGGATCACGAGTCCCCGACGGACTTGCCGGCTCCTCGGTCGCCGGCCTCGGCAGTGGACGAGGATGATGGAGCGCGAGCATGTGCCAGGCGCTGGGCGGATTGCGGGAAGCGACAGGGAGATATGCAGCCGGCTTCGACGCCGACCGGCTGTCGGTGGATGACGCTCGCAGGGCGTTGGCCCATGCGGTGGCGATCGAGTCGACGGCGTCGACCATCAAAGCCTTGGCCGCGGCCCGGGTGGCCCGCTGCAGTGGCGACGCCCGCCGACGGGGCTCCCGCTCCGCCGCCCACGAGCTGGCCCGAGCGACGGGGACCACTCTGGGTGCGGCCCGTGAGGTCCTCCAGACCGGCGAGGCCATGGGTCAGCAGCCGGCCGTAGCCGACGCCGCCCGCCGGGGTGGGCTGTCCGCGCCGCAGGTGTCGCTGATATGCCAGGGCACGGCGGCCGATCCCAGTGCCGGGCAGCACCTGGTCGAGGTGGCCGCCGCGGGATCGCTGGACGAGCTGCGCCAGGAGGTCAGCCGGGTCAGATCCGCCGCCGTCGACCTCGAGGCCCGACGTCGCGACATCCGGACCCGTCGCAGCCTGCGGGCCTGGACCGATACCGATGGGGTGTGGCAGCTGCGGGCCCAGGGCAACCCGGAGGACGGGGCCCAGATCATGGCTGCCCTCGCCCCCATCACCGACCAGGCCTTCCATCGGGCTCGCCGGGCGGGACGACGGGAGGGCCCCGACGCGTACGCCTTCGACGCCCTGGTGACGCTGGCCATGGAGGCCTCCAGCGCCGAGCCCCCGAGGGCCGCGCTGAGGTCGGACACGCCCGACAAGCGGCGTCGGCAACGGGGTGCGCCCGCCACGATGTTCTTTCGCGTGGACTGGGATGCGTTCCTGGCCGGCGCGCCCCGTGAGGGTGAGACCTGCGAGCTGGCCGGCTACGGCCCGGTCGCCATGTCGGTGGTCCGCGAATTGCTGGAGATGGCCAACCCCTTCGTGGTGGCCATCTTGACCAAGGGCACCGAAGTGGTGGGAGTGGCCCATCTGGGCCGACGTCCGAACGCGCACCAGCGCAGCGCCTTGCAGTGGCTGTATCCGTCCTGCGCCGCGTCGGGTTGTGTCGAGCAGATACACCTCGAGAACGACCATCGCGAGGACTGGGCCAGGACCCACTTCACCGCCTTCGATCTCATGGATCGGTTCTGCCGGTTCCATCATGCGCTCAAGACCAACGAGGGTTGGGCCTTGGTGGATGGGACCGGCAAGCGGGATTTCGTCCCGCCCGATGATCCTCGTCACCCCCGGCACAAGCGACGAACGGTCGAGCGGAGCTAATCCCGCACGGAGGCGGTGCGCGCTCTACGCGGCGCGACGGACAACCACCAGTTCGGGAGGCGGAGACGGTAGTGTGGCTGGCTGACGACGGCTGTTGGCTCGTCAAATGGCCGAGGGGGGGATCTCCGTGCCGGACCGAAGATGGCCAGTGGGTGCAGGGCGGTCATCCGTCTCCCGGCGGGAATTCATGATGGGCGCTGCCCTGGGCATGGCGGCGGTCGTGCTCCCCGCTCCGGTGAGGGATTATCTCGAAAAGCAGCACATGCCGCTGCCCACTGCCGGGGGAATCGCTCCCGATACCTACACGACCTTCGAGGGCACCGTCGCGGAGGTATTGCCCGGTCACATCGACTTGTCGGTCGCCGACAGAGTCCATCGGCTGACCGCCACCCGGGCCTCGACGTTCTGGCGCGGCGGCGACGTGGCGATGGACGAGATCCGGACGGGCGACGCACTGCTCATCAGGCTGGCGCCGGACTGGACCATCGGGCGGGGCTGGGCCAACCTCACGCGCGCGCACGGCACGGTGAGCCAGGCCACGGGGTCGGGCTATGTGATCAAGGCCGGAGACGTGCACGACGCTGCGCCAAGAGACGTCGTTATCGGGGTGGGCGACACCACCCGGTACGGCAGCGGTGACCACATGTCGGGACAGTTGCACGGCAGCCGCCCGGCGATGGTGCCGGGTACCCATGTCGATGTCATCGGCCTTCGCACCGGGCAGCGCATCATGGCGAGCACCCTGCTGTACAGCGATCCCCGGCTGGCCGCCGTCCAGGCCGCGGCTCCATCAGCGGCGCCGGCTGCTCAGGGTGATCCGAGCTTCAAGGGCTACGCCACCTGGTTCGACTGTCCGAACGGCGCCGGTCGTTGCGGCACCTGCAACACCTCGAAGAACAACCAGGCGGCGTGGCCCGCCCTGGATGCCGGCTGCGGGTTCTGTGGCAGCACCTGCTGTAGCTGCTCCTCGGGCTGCAAGAACCAGACGTTCCTGTCCTGCGGCTCCTCGTTCACGATCACGCCGTGTGGTCAGGGCGAGTCGACCCTCCAGGTCTCCGACTGCGGTCCGGCGCAGAACGTCGGCCTCTGTGGCAACACCTGCAGCATCCCCGGTTGCTCGGGCACTGGTGTGGTGGTGGACCTCACCAAGCCCACCTTCGCCCGCTTCTACCCACCCACGCAGGGATGCTTCCCGACGACCGTGGGCGCCTGAGCGGGCCGGGAGGCGGGCGATGACAACGGCGGGGTCGCTGGCCAGCGTCCAAGGACTGGTCATCGGGCTCGTCCTGGTGGTGGCCGGACTGGCCAAGCTTCCCGCCGGGGCCCTGAGGGAGCTGGTTCGGTCGTCGGCCCTGACCACCTTGGCCGGGTCCGCGCATCGATCGAGACGGGCCTGGAGGGTGGTCACCCTGACGGAGCTCGGTGTAGGCGGGTGCATGCTCGCCCTGCCCGGCCGGCGGTGGCCGATCGCCGCCGCCGCCGTGCTCCTCGGCGCCGGATTGGTCTACATCGCCGTTGGTCATCGGGCTCGTCCGGGGTCACCCTGCGGCTGCTTTGGACGGCTCAGCAGCGCGGCGCCGTGGTGGCAGTCATTGCTGCGGACCGGCCTGCTCCTCGGCTGTTGCCTGCTGGCCCTGGTGAGCGGCGGCGGGTGGACCACGGCGGGCGCGGGACCGGGAGTCTGGGCGCTCGTGGCCGTCGAGCTGATCGCGCTGGTGGTCGTGTCCCCCGAGCGTCAGGGGTTGGCGCGCGCCGCAGTCGGGTGGATCCGGCGCTCGCAGTGGACCATCGAGCGGTGGCGGATCGGCGAGGACTGCGCCAAGGCCGAGGGACCCCCCTCCCGGGAGACGCGGTGGCTGCCGCAGACCGCGCTCTGGCGCCGCGTCTCGGGCTACGTGCGCGCCGACGAGGCGTCCGAGATCTGGCGGGAGGGGTGTTGGGAGTTCGCCACCTTCCCGGGCCGCTACGGCGGGGCGCAGGCGACCGTGGTGTTCGGCATCCCGCTCGACCCGTTCATCCGCACGCGGACCGTCGCCGTCGTGGACGAGCGCGAGGGGTCGGTGCTCCTCCGCGAGGAGATGCGGAGTCGCGAGCGATGACGCGGGATGTGGACGAGCGCTTCGTCGGCTCCGCGGCGGGAAATCGACCGCACGCCGCGGCCGACGGCTCGGGGGAGCGCCGCGCCGCCGACGTCATGCCCGAGCCGCCTCCCATGGCGGGCAGGCGGGTGATGTTGCGGCCGGTCTACCCAGAGGACTACGGCTTCCTCTACAGCATGGCTGTGTCCCCCGAGATCGGTTTCCGCTGGCGCTACCGAGGCGCCGTGCCCGCCTACGACGTGTTCCTCCGCGAGCTGTGGGCGGGCATCCTCGTGCAGTTCATGGTCTGCGACGTGGCCACCGGGGAGCCGGTGGGCTTCGTGGTCGCCCACTCCGCCGACCTGAAGAGCGGCTTCGCCCACGTGGCCGTGCTGATGAGCCCTCCCGCCATGGGGCGTGGGTGGGGTGTCGAGGCCGGAGCACTCTTCATCACCTATCTCTTCGCCACTTGGAGCTTCCGCAAGCTCTACGCCGAGTCTCTGGCATTCACGTGGGGCGCCGTGGCGAGCGGCGTCGAGCGGGTGTTCCGAGAGGAAGGATGCCTTCGGGACCACGAGTTCTACCAGGGTCGGTACTGGGACCTGCACATCGCTGCGGTGTACCGGACGGACTGGGAACGCGGTGCCATCGCCAGGCTCCTGGCCCGCCGGGCGTCGGGCGGCTACGAGGGAGGCGACGACCGATGACGACGAGGGCAACCGAACAGGCCGTCGTCGAGCTCGAGTTCTACCGCCACCTGGCTGACGAGCTCGACTGGGACCGGACGCTCGGCAGCGAGACGTCCCTCCTGGCGGACCTCGGGCTCGACTCGCTGCGCACCCTGGAGATCCTGCTGGTCGTCGAGGAGCTCGGCGTGGAGCTGGCGGACGACGATGTCCCGGACTGGGAGACGCTGGGTGACGTCTACCAGACCTACCGCAGGGCGGCGTGCGGGCCCGGATAGGTGCGGGACTCTTGAGTAACAGCTCGCCGTGACGACGGCTCGATCGTCGACGAGCGAGCGCTCCTCGCGCGATTGGTTCCGCTTCGACGTCGTGACCGAGGACGACTACCACGGCGAGCTCGCCGATCGGCGGCGGCGAGACCCGGTCCAGCATCTCGCGTCGCTTCCTGACGGCCGCCCTGTCGGGATGTACGCCGTCTACCGGCACGACGACGTCGCCCGGGTGCTGCGGGACCAGGCCATGTTCACCCTCGACGTGGTGCGCGATCGGTACGGTGCCGTGCTCGGCCGGCAGACGATGATCAGCCTCGACTCCGAGGCACGTCGGCCCTACCGCAGGCTGGTGGCGGGGATGCTCGGCCCCGGCCGGGTGCCCGGCCTGATGGCCAGGGCGGTCCTTCCCGTCCTCGACGAGCTGCTGGACGATCTGGCCGACCGCGACGCGGTCGACCTGGCGACGGCGGTCTGCGGCCGTCTACCGGTCGACTCCCTGGCGCGGATGATGGCGTTGCCGCCCGAGGTGGCGGGCTCGCTGGGCGAGCTGTCGGCCGCCATCGCCGGGTTCATGGACCGGCCCATCCCCGCCGTCCGGGCGGCACGCGCCCTGCGCGGCCTGCTGGGGGAGGCCATCGCCGACCGGCGTCGCCGTCCGGGCGCCGATCTCATCAGCGAGGTCGTGAACGCCGAGATCGACGGAGCGCCGCTGAACGACGGCGAAGTGGTCTCGCTGCTGACCCTGCTGGTCTGGGCGGGAACAGAGACGACCGGCCCTGCACTGAGCAACATTCTCTGCGCCTTGCTTCTTCATCCGGACCAACTGAGCCGACTGCGGGCCGATCCCGGTCTTCTGTCCGTGGCGATCGAGGAAGGCCTGCGCTGGGAGGCACCCATGCAGTGGACCTGTCGGACGGTGGCCGCCGACACCGAGTTGCGCGGCTCGCCGCTCCCGGCGGGAGCGCTGGTGCTCGCCCACATCGGATCGGCCAATCGCGACGGTGCTCGCTACACGGAGCCCGGGCAGTTCGACCTCGGCCGGTCGCCGACGGACCACTTCGCCTTCGGTCACGGGCCCCACCACTGCGTCGGCAGCCATCTCGGTCGGGCCGTGCTTCGTGCCGCGGTGTCGGCGCTCCTCGCTCGCTATCCGGACATGGCGCTGGCGGGCAATCCCCCCGTGATGACCGGCCAGGTCGTGCGCTCGCCGAGCCAGCTGCGGGTCCGGCTCGGCCGGCGAGACGGATGAGCCCGATGAGCCCGATGAGCCCGATCAAGTCGACAGGGTCCCCTCTGCGGGCCGGGATGAACCTGACCCAGGCCCTCGACGCCGCCATCGACGTCAGCCCTGGTGGCGTCGCCCTGGTGTGCGGCGAGCAACGTCAGGACCTCCGGGAGATCCGCACGGGTGCCGACCGTCTGGCGCAGGCGCTCGCTGGCAGGGGTGTCCGGGCAGGAGACCGGGTTGCCCTGCTGGTGCCGAACGGTGCCGCGTCCGTGCAGACGGTCTTCGGGGTCTGGCGTCTGGGCGCGGTGGTTGTCCACCTGGACCTGCGGTCGACGCCCGGCGAGCTCGCCGAGATGGTGGCTACCGCCGGGGTCGAAACCGTCGTGGTCGACGGCGACCAGCGGGCGGCGGCGACAGAACGATCGCTGGAGTCGGTGGCCGTGGCGCTGGTCGGCCGCGACCGGACGCTCGCCGTCGGGGAGGCCGGGTTCTCGGGATGGGCGGGAGACGAGCTGCCCGAGCCGGCAACAGCCGGCGCCGGTGACCTGGCGGTGGCCTTCTGCACGTCGGGGACGACCGGGCGCCCGAAGCTGGTCGGTCACACCCACCGAACCGTCATCGCCTCGACCATGGCCCTGCATCGACTGCACGCCAGCTTCTTCGACGGGACTGCCGGCGAGCGCGCCCGCCGGGTCGCCACGATCCTGCGCCGGCACGGCCGCCGGGCCTTCCGGGCCCGAGGCCAGCAGATGTGGATGACACCGATCGCCTTCAGCTCGGTGTCCGGTCATCAGGTCGTCCTGGGCGCGCTCCTCGGCGGGCACCGCCTGGTGACGATGCGCTCGTTCCACCCCAGGGTGGCGCTGGAGCTGGTGCAGGGCGAGCGGGTCAACATCCTGGCGGCCACGCCATCCATGGCCGAGCTGATGCTGGCCGTGCGGTCCATCGGGTCCCTCGACCCGTCCTCGCTGCTGGTCGTGGGCCTCGGCGGTGGTCCGGTCTCGCCGCAACTCGCGCAGCGGGTGCGAGAGCGGTTCGGGTGCGGCGTCGGAATCGGCTACGGCTCGACCGAGCTCGGTGGGGGTGTGCTGGTGAGCAGGCTGGAGGACCCGGTCGCAGTGCAGACGGGCACGGTCGGGCGGCCCTTTCCAGGCTCCCAGGTCGAGGTCGTCGGAGACGACGGTGTTCGCGTGGCCGACGGCGACATCGGCGAGCTGCGCTGCAAGGTGCCGAGCGCCATGTCCGGCTACCTCGGCCCGGCGCCCGCCAGCGCGTCCACCGAACAGGGCGACGAGGAGCGGTGGTTCTGCACCGGTGATCTGGCCACCATGGACCGCCTGGGCAACGTGCGGATCGTCGGCCGCAAGATCGACATGATCGTCCGCGGCAGCCAGAACGTCTACCCCGACGATGTCGAGCGCGTGCTCGCACGTCTGCCGGCGATCGAACAGAGCGCCGTCGTTGGCGTTCCCGATGGCCCGTCGGGCGAGCAGGTATGGGCCTTCGTCACCCCCGCTGCGGGATCGACGTGCACGACGGGGGAGGTCTTCGCCCACTGTCGGGAGCACCTGGCCGCGTACAAGGTGCCCGACCACATCTGCATCCGGCCCATGCTCCCGATGACCGCCGACGGCAAGGTGCAGAAGTTCCTGCTGGCCGAGGAGGCGCTGGGCACCAGGGGCTAGTGCAGGCCGCGTCGCGCTTGCCCGGCATGACGGCGATCTATTTCGTGGCGACGTCTGCCGGGGGGCGGTGGCCGTCGGCCGGTCCGGCGGAGAGCCCGGACGAGATCAGCGCTTCGGTCACGAACCGGTTGACGCTTCCGACCCACCAGAAGCCGACGTGGCCCCCGGGATACCAGGCCACGCTGGGCCGGTCCCAGTGTTCCCACAGGCGCAGCGCCTGGCCTGAGGTGGACATGCGGTCACCCAGCCCGGCGAAGACGTACCGTCGCTCGCGCGGCAGCTTCGGCGTGAGCACGAGCGGCGAGACCACGCTCTGTACCGCGGTCGCGTCGGGTCCCAGGGCGCCGTGCTCGAGCGCCCGCCTGCGCACTGCGATCGGGCTGTGGCGGTGGTAGAGGTCGAGGATGTCAGTGGCCGGGATGCCCGCGATGGCACAGGCCAGGCCGTCCTCCAGCGCCGCCACGAGGGATGCCACGTAGCCGCCGAGCGACAGGCCCCAGAGGCCGACCGGTGCGTCGCCGCCGACGACCCTGGCCCAGCCGATCAGCGACCGGACGTCCCACGCCGACTGGGCCAGGGCATGGACGGTGTCCACCAGGTCGATCGACATGAAGCCGTCGCCGCTGGCGATCCCTGTGTCCTGCCGCGGGCCGTGCAGGGGGAGCACCGGCACCACCACGTTCAACCCGAGCTCGCCGTGCAGTCGTCGGGCTCGGAAGGCCCGCAGGTCGACGAAGGGGGCGCCCGTGCCGAACCCGTGCACGCAGACCACCCACGGGCGACCCGCGTGAGGCTGGCGCAGCACCCAGGCGTGGGCCGTGCGGTTGGCGTCCTTCTCGAGCCAGCGCCCTCGACCGGGTTCGCCCTGATGGGGTTCGTACCCGCTCTGAAAGCTCAGGTGCTCGTATGGCTGGCCGAGCACCCGCTCGCCGCGCGTCGACCACCCTTCTGGCGGGGCCGGCGCTCGGTGGTAGGTCTCGGGGTTGTCGAGCCATCCCCGCTCCCGGTAGAGCTCGAAGGCCTGCGCCACCTCGATGCCGGCGCGCTCGTAGTCCGCCCGGCGAGGCAGGAGCCGGGGGTTCTTCATGCTGGAGATGAGCAGCTCGTCCAGCAGGACCTGGACGGCGAGGCCGAGCGACGGTCGAGCGGGCACCGCATCGGGGTCCTCGACGGACTCGCGGCTGCGGGCCCAGGTACGGGCCATGAAGGCGGCAGTCCGGGGACCGGCCTGGGCGACCCCGACCGTGCGAGGGTCGGTGAAGAAGCGCCGAGCGGCCCGGTAGGCGGCTACGGGCGGCGACGCGGCCGCGGGCGGCGACGTGGCCGACTCATCCTCGACGGTCACATGTGCGTCGCACATTTGCTCGTCCCCAACGCTCACACCCGCCACCGTATCTGACTCTCATGTCAGGGACGCTGGCGGCGGGCCGAAGTGGCCGCGCACGAAGTCGAGGATCGCCCGTCCTTCGACCCGCCGGTGGGCGTCGCCAGCCTCAGCCCGCCTGCGACACGACCGGGCCGCCAGGGTGAGTAGGGCGAACGTGCACCGGATGGCGGCCGGATAGGAACCGAAGTGCTCGCGGACGAGAAGGAGCGTGTTGCGGAGCTTCAGGTAGCGGACGACCTCGCTGTTGCCGTGCCCGGGGTTGTCGACCACGGCTCCCCAGATGATGCCCACCTTCCAGCCGGCGCGCGTCGCGCGCACCCCCAGGTCGGCTTCCTCGCAGTAGGCGAAGTAGCGCTCGTCGAACAGGCCGATCTCGGTGAGGGCCGCCCGCCTGGCCACGAGGAGGGTGCCGTGGGGGAAGTCGGCGTCCTCCCAGCCCTCGCCGGCACGGCCGGGCGACGCATAGGCGCCGATGTACCGGTCGATGACGGGCTTGGAGTCGTACGCCCGGCCGAACTCGGCGCTGACCAGACCTGCATCGGGACGGGACGACGCGGCCCCTAACATGCGGGACAGACAGCCCGGCTGGGGCAGGGCGTCGTGCGGCACCACCGCGACCCACTCGCCCTCGCCGCGCTCCAGCCACCGCCGGAGGCCGACGTTGGCCGCGGGCCCGAACCCCGTGTTGCGCCCGAGCGTCACCACCTCCACGGTGGAAAGCCGCCGGGCCAGGGCCTGGAGCGCCGACTGTCCCGCCGCGGCGGAGCCGTTGTCCACGACTGTCACGTGCACCGGTAGCCCCTGACGATGCAGGGCCAGCACCGTCCGGACACATGCCGCGGGCTGGTCGCGGTGCACCACGACGACCTCGAGGGGGACATCCCGCCTCTCGGGGCCCCACGGTGGAGCGACGGGCAGCGCCCCGATCACCACGTACGAACCGCTGGCTCTCGTCGTCGCCCTAGCGACGGGTCCAGAGCGTCACCGGCTGGCCTCGTTGGGCCTTGCGAAGGCGACGACGGCCCGGCTCGACCCGTGCGGTCGGAGATCCGGTGTCCAGCTCGAACCACACGATCTTGCCCGTATCGGCGGGCTCCGAGCCCCACGCTGCCGCCAGCTCACCGACGAGGATCATGCCCCGGCCCGTGGCGGCTCGCGGGCTGTAGCGGTGGCGGACGGGCGGTGTCGGGCTCTCGTCGGCCACCTCCACCCTCAGCCGCCCCTCGTCGAGGCGGACGGTGACCTCCGGGGCCGAGCGGGTGTGCACCACGGAGTTGGTGACGAGCTCGCTGACAAGCAGCGCCGCCACCTCATCGAGGCCGGACTCGCCCGAATCGGCGAGGAAGCCGTGCAGGAACCGCCGCGCCTCGGCGGCGCTGGACGGGTCGTGCGGAAGTGTGGTGGTCAGCTCGATGTCGGCCATCTACCCGCCGACTCCACGTTCCAAGCTGACCGGCCCGCGGGCTGCCGCACGCCATCAGCCGACCACCCTCGCCACCAGGATGGCGATGTCGTCCTTGCGCTGCTCTGCCGCCTCGACATCGGTCAGGAGCAGGTCGACCAGGTCGTCGGGCGACGCGGATGCCTGTCGCTGGGCGAGGGCGGCGAGACGGTCCAGACCGTTGGTCAGCGAGTCCACGCGGGTCTCCACCAGACCGTCGGTGTAGAGGACCAGCGTCGTGCCGACGTCGAGGGTCGCCGTTCGTTCGGTGCGATCGACATCCGGTCCCACCCCGACGAGGGTCGAGTTGGCGCCGAGCAGGTACTCGGCCCGTCCGTCCGGTCGCACGAGCAACGGGGGAGGATGGCCGGCGCTGCTCCAGGCCAATTGGTGCCGGGCGGGATCGTAGAGGGCGTAGACAAGCGTGGCGAGGGCATCTGACTCGGGTCCGCGGGCGAGCTCGTCGACCCGGCGGATCACGGACGCGGGGCCGCCGCCGGGCCAGGCGTAGGCGCGGAGAACGTGGCGCAGGGTCCCCATGACACTGGCCGCCTCGATGTCGTGGCCTACCACGTCGCCGATGACGAGCCCGACGCGCCCGTCGGCGAGGGGGAGGACGTCGTACCAATCCCCGCCGACCTCGGCCCCCGTGGTGGCCGGCAGGTAGCGGGCCGCCAGGGCCAGGCCCGGGACGGCGGCGAGCTGTTTGGGCAGCAGGGCCTGCTGGAGCACCGCTGCGGTGCGGTGCTCGCGCTGGTAGAGGCGGGCGTTGTCGACGGCCAACCCCGCCCGCCTGCCCAGGTCGCGCGCCAGCGCCAGGTCGTCCTCGTCGAAGTGGCGTTCGGAGCCCGCCGAGCCCAGCGTGAGGGTGCCCAGGACCTCGCCGCGAGCCTGGAGCGGCACGACGAGCAGGGAGCGAAGACCGAGCGACCGGTAGACGGCGAGCTGGTCCAGCGTGCGGGCACTGGCCACGAGCACGTCGTCAGTGGCCTCGTCGAGCAGCAGCGGGCTCCCGGTTCGCAGGACCTGGGCCATGGGGGCGTCGCTCGACGGATCGACGGGCACGCCCTCTTCGACCGCCAGAACGGCCGCCTCGGCGGCCGGGTCGACATGGGCCATGGCCGCCCGCCGAACACCCACCGTCTCGTCCAGCAGGTCGACCCGGCACCAGTCGGCCAACCCCGGCACCATCAGTGCGGCTAGGCGCTCGAGCGCGGTGATGGGCTGGAGCGTCTCGGTGAGCAGGCTCGTGGCCTCGGCCAGGAGAGCGACCCGAGCTCGGGCCGCCTCGGCTGTCTCTCGGGCGGCGCGCTCGGCGGCGACCAGGCGGGCGTTGTCGACGGCCAGGGCGGCGAGCCGGGCGAGGTCCTCGGCGACGTCCACGTCGTCGGGGCCGAAGCCCAGACCGGTCGCCGTGGACAGGAGCAGGACGGTGCCGAGGGTGCGACCCCGAGTCGTCAGCGGCACCGCCAGGGACGAGCAGAGTCCCAACCGGCGAAGCAGTCCCGCGGCGTCGGGGTCGGTGGCGATCGCGTCGGGCAACCCGGCAGCCAGGTCCGCCGCCTGTTGCGTCTCGCCCGTGCGCAGCGCCTCGGCCGCCGGGTGCTCGCCCGCGGCATCGGGCGGCCAGCGGTACAAGGCCTCGCGTACCTGCGCCTCGATGTCTCGATCGGCGTGGGCCACGGCCGCCCGCCGCAGCCGACCGTCGGGCTCACGCAGGTCGATGATGCACAGGTCCGCCATGGCGGTGACGGCGATGCGGGCCAGAGCGGCCAGGGCGTCGTCCTCGTCGAGACGGGCGGCCACCGATTGGCTGGCAGCGAGCAGGAAGCCCAGACGACGGGCAACCACCTGCGGGCGCTCGGCTCGAGCAGGTCGCGTCATCGCGTCCGCCTGGAGGCGGATACCCTGCTGCCCCCCTCCACGCCCGTCACCCCTCTTCCCGGATCGGACCCACCGGCGGGGCGGGCGGGTCGAGGGGCCAACCCTAACCGTCCGGCGAGCAACTCGGGCACCACGTGCAGCTCGTCAGGGGTGGTGGCCTGGTCCGTCACCACGTCGTGCAGGATCGACAGCAGTGCCCGCGCCGGGGCCGACGGCAGGCCCCGAGATCGCTGGGCCACGCCGATTCGGCGTCGGGGGATCCCCCGTACCTGGACGAGCCGCCACTGGCGCCGGAGGTACTCGGGCACCGCGGTGGCTGGGAGGATGGCCGGTCCGTGGCCGTCGAAGGTGAGCGAGGCGATCAGCCGTACCCCGTCGAGCTCAGCCCGCGGGGTGAGGGTGATCCCCCGTGGTCGGACGGCCTGGTCCAGCTCGTCACGAAACGACGTCCCCGGCAACGGCAGCAGGAGCTCGAGCCCGGCGAGCTCGGCCAGGTCCAGAGGTCCCCGCTTGGCCAGGGGATCGTCGGCCCGGACGACGAGCACCAGGTCCTCTTCGAACAGCGGGGTGAAGGTGAGGTCGGCGGTCGGGGCCGGAGGGTTGACGACGGCCAGGTCCAGCTGACCGGTGGCCAGCTGGGGCTCCAGTGATGTGGAGATGCCATCCACCACGACAAGGTGGAGCTTGGGGTGTCGCGCCGCCGCCGTCTGGAGGAGGTGGGGAGCGAGCCAGCGAGCGGTGGTCCCGACCATGCCGATGCGGACGGTGCCGGCGACCTCGTCGCGGAGCGCGGCCAGGTCACCGAGGACCGCCTCGAGCTCGACACCGACGCGTCGGGCCCGGGCGGCGACCGCCTCGCCCTCCTCGGTGAGGTCGCCGGTCGAGCGGTCCACCAGGACGGCGCCGACCTCGCGCTCCAACCGGGCGATGTGGGCCGACACGTTGGACTGGACGGTGCTGAGGGCGTCGGCCGCGGCCGTGAAGCTGCCCTGGTCGGCGACCGCCAGCAGGGTGTTCAGCTGTCGAAGATCCATCGCTTCAAATGATGACACATATCGTCAATAACTGTTGGACAGATGGCAGCGCGGCGTCGATAATGGTCGCCAGACCACAGAGGGCCGCGATTCCCCCCTCCCGGCACCTCTGGGATCTGAGTGAAGGGACCGGCTACCCCCCCGGCCGGTCCCTTCGCCGCGTCTGGGGGATGACGCGGGAGTAGCGTGAGCGCGATGAGCCCCGGAGCCGCCTTCTTCGACCTGGATCGCACGCTCCTCAAGGGTCCGAGCGGACCAGCGATCAACCAGGCGGTCGCCGAGGCGGGCCTGACCGGCGGCCGCCGCCTGCCGGGCGAGGCGCTGCTGTTCGGCATCTACAACCTCATGGGCGAGACGCTGCCGTCGATGGCCCTGACGAGGAGCGCGGTGCTGATGGCCCGCGGCTGGCCGGTTGAGGTCGTCCGCCAGGCGGGCAAGGCGGCCGCCGATCGGCTGGAGGCCCTCGTCAGCCCGTACGCCCGGCCGTTGCTGGCCGATCATCGGCGCGCCGGGCACCCACTGGTCATGGCCACCACTACCCCGTACGACCTCATCGCGCCCCTGGCCGAGCGCCTCGGCTTCGACGACGTGGTGGCGACCCGCTACGCCGAGGACGACGGCGTGTACAACGGCCGCCTGGTAGAGGGCTTCGTGTGGGCTCGGGGCAAGCTCAGTGCCGTGAGTCGCTGGGCGAGCAACGCCGGCGTCTCCCTCGACGAGAGCTTCGCCTACTCCGACAGCGTGTACGACCTTCCGCTGCTGTCGGCGGTCGGCCACCCCCACGCGGTGAACCCCGACCTCCGCCTGCTGCCGCTCGCCCTGCTCCAGCGCTGGCCCGTGCTCCATCTCGACGTGCCTCCGGGAGTGCCCAAATTCATGGGCATGGAGCCCCTCGATCTGGCGCGAATGCTGGTGCAGCCCCAGTTGCTGCCCTTCGTCCGGCTCGACATCGGCGGCCTGACTCACATTCCCAAACGTGGTCCGGCGGTGCTGGTGGCCAATCACCGGAGCTATTTCGACGTTCTGGCGCTCGGCCTCACCGTGTTGAAGAGCGGGCGCTCGCTTCGCTACCTGGGCAAGAAGGAGGTCTTCGACGCGCCGGTGATCGGCCCCATGGCCAGCGCCATGGGCGGGATACGGGTCGAGCGGGGGAGCGGCTCGGACGAGCCGCTGCGCGAGGCGGCGCATGCGCTGGAGGCCGGCGACCTGGTGGCCATCCAGCCCCAGGGGACGATCCCGCGGGGCCGGGACTTCTTCGATCCCGTGCTCAAGGGCAGGACCGGAGCCGCCCGCCTGGCCGCCATGACGGGCGCTCCCGTCATCCCCATCGGCCTCTGGGGAACCGAGGCCGTGTGGCCTCGCTCGTCGCGGATACCCAATCTGACCAACGTCGTGCACCCGCCCTCGGTGCGCACACGGGTGGGCCGACCGGTCCGCCTCGAGCTGACCGACCCCGAGGCCGACACCGAGCGCATCATGGCCGCCATCGTCGACCTGCTCCCTCCGGAGGCCCGGGTGCCCCGGGAGCCCACCGCCGAAGAGATCGCCCGGGCCACGCCCGCCGGTCGCCAAGCGGAGGCCCCCGCCCGCTGACCCTGGGGCCAGCGGCAGGAGCGGGCAGCGCTCCATCGGCCCTCGTCGTGTTCCACCTTCGGTCGAAAGTGGCCCTCCACCGCCGGAGCTCCGCGCCCAATCACTGACAGCGGGGGTCGGCTACTCCCGTTGACTGCACGGCGTCTGGGTGGCAGAAACCCGAAAGACCCGTTGGCCCGGTCAGGCGCTGGCGACGACCCGCCCCGCCTGCTGGGTGGTGATGCCGGCGATGCGGTCGACCGGGGCCACGAGCCAGACCTCGTCGATGAACTCGTTCCACCTGCCGAGCAGCGCGCCGGCACGGGTAGAGCCGGTGAGCTCGTGGTGGCGCTCGACCAGCCACCGGAGCTGGTCGACGTGCTGGGAGTCGGGGCGCCCGATGGCGACCAGCGCGGTGTTGAGCCGGGCGGGGAGCAGGGCGCGCGGATCCCAGACGTAGGCGGCGCCACCGGTCATCCCCGCGCCGAGGTTGTAGCCCACGGGGCCGAGGATGACGACCGTCCCACCCGTCATGTACTCGCAGGCGTGGTCGCCGGCCCCCTCCACCACGGCCGTGGCACCGGAGTTGCGCACGGCGAAGCGCTCACCCGCCGAGCCGGCGATGAACAGCCAGCCGTCGGTCGCGCCGTAGAGGCAGGTGTTCCCGGCGAGCACCGGGTCCCCGGCGTCGTTGCCCGGCGGGCGGATGACGATCCGTCCTCCGCCCATGGCCTTGCCCACGTAGTCGTTGGCCTCGCCCACCAGCTCGAGCTCGATGCCGTGGGTGAGGAAGGCGCCGAAGCTCTGTCCCGCGGCTCCCTCGAAACGGGCAACGGCAGTGCCGAGCGGCGCCCGCCCGCCCCACTCGAGGGCGATCGTTCCCCCGAGCGACGCCCCGACGGCCCGGTCGCCGTTGGCGATCGGGTACGACAGCTCGATGTCCCGACCTTCCCACACTGTCCGGAAGGCGTCGGCCTCCAGGCGATCGCCGAGCTGGGACCGCGGACGCTGGATCGGGACGCTGGCTATGAAGCGGCGGGGGGCCGCACTGTCGCCGGGGGGGACGAGGAGCGGGCCCAGGTCGACGGTGTCGATGCGCTCGTCGTCGGTCGCCCGCTGGCGCAGGCACTCCACCCGGCCGATCGCCTCGTCGAAGCTGCGCAGGCCGATCGAGGCCATCAGGGTGCGAGCTTCGCCGGCCACGAAGAGCAGGTAGGCGGCAACGCCCTCCGGGGTGCCGGCGAACTTGGCCCGCAGGTTGGAGCGCTGGGTGGCGATGCCCGTGCTGCAGGTGTCGCGGTGGCAGGCGCGCAGCATGATGCAGCCCTCGGCCAGCATGGCGGCAGTGCCGAACGAGTATTCGTCGGCGCCGAGCAGGGCGGCGATCAGCACGTCGCGACCCGTCATGAACCCGCCGTCGACCCGTAGGCGGACGCGGTCCCGGAGGCCGTTCTCGATGAGCACGGTCTGAGTCTCGGCCAGTCCCGTCTCCCAGGGCATGCCGGCGTGCTTGATCGAGGAGAGGGGAGAGGCGCCCGTGCCGCCGTTGCAGCCGCTCACCTGCACCACGTCGGCCAGCGCCTTCACCACACCGGCGGCGACCGTACCCACCCCGTCGCAGGCGACGAGCTTCACCGACACATGGGCGTGGCGGTTCACCTGCTTCAGGTCGAAGATGAGCTGGGCCAGGTCCTCGATCGAGTAGATGTCGTGGTGCGGCGGGGGCGAGATGAGCGAGACACCCGGCTGGGTGTGACGCAGTCGGGCGATCTCCTCGGAGACCTTGTGGCCGGGGAGCTGTCCGCCCTCGCCCGGCTTGGACCCCTGGGCGATCTTGATCTGGAGCTCGTCGGCGTAGGCGCAGTACTGGGGTGTGACGCCGAAGCGGCCCGACGCGATCTGCTTGATGCGGCTGTTCTTGTCGCCCGAGGGCTGACCGCGGGTGAGGAACCGGAAGGGATCCTCGCCTCCCTCACCACAGTTCGACCGCCCCCCGATGAGGTTCATGGCCTCGGCCAAGGTCTCGTGGGCCTCGGCCGAGAGCGACCCGTGGGACATGGCGCCCGTCGAGAAGCGCTTGGCGATCTCGGCGGCCGGTTCCACCTCGTCGATCGGAACGGCGGGGCCGATGGGAATCAGCTCGAGCAGATCCCGAAGCTCGGTCGGCGGCCGGCCGTTCACGAGCTCGGCGAACTTGACGTAGATGTCCTCGCGATCGCCCCGGATGGCCTGCTGGAGCAGGTGGGCGGTGGTCATTCCATTGAGCGCGTCGACGACGTCCTTGTTGTGGGCGTGGTACTCGCCGCCCCGCTTGAGATCCCGGTAGTAGCCCGGGTTGCCGAGCTTGGACCGGCCGCCGCGCCGCGGGCGCTCGCCCTCTTCGTCGCCGTCGTCGTCACCGTTGTCGGTGGCGCTGGCGCGCTCGGCTCTGGGCGGGATCCGGGCGGTCTGCGTACCTTCGGTCTGGCGCGCCGCCTTGGCTTCTCGCGCCGCCTTGGCTCTGGCTGCCAGGCGCTCGGCCCTCGCCTCCTTCGATTCCCCGTCGCCGTCACCGTCACCATTGGCCTGGCGCGCCGCCTTGGCCTCCCTCGCCGCCTGGAGCTTGGCGGCCCGGTCGCCGTCGCCGGCCTGGCGCGCCGGCGCGCCGTCAGCGTCGCTTGCGGCGCCGTCGCCGGCGGCGTCGGCGAGGCCGGACTCGGCGTGCCGGGCGAGCACGTCCTCACCCAGCTCCCGCCAGCCGAGGCCACCGACGGGGGAGGGCGTCCCCGCGAAGCACGTCTGCACGACCTCCGCACCGAGCCCGACGATCTCGAAGATCTGGGCGCCACGGTAGGAGTCCACGGTCGAGATGCCCATCTTGGACATGATCTTCAGGACCCCGTCTTCGACTGCGCCCTGATAGTTCTCCTGGGCGGCAGCGCTCACCGCGCCGCCCTCATCCGAGGCGTCGGCGTCGGCGGCCACGCTCTGGAGGGCGAGACGGGGGCAGATGGCGTCGGCGCCGTAGCCGAGGAGGCAGGCCACATTGTGAGTGTCGCGGGCGTCGTCGGCCACCACGACCAGACTTGTGGCCGCACGCCGGCCCTCGGACACGAGCCGGTGGTGGATGGCACCGGTGGCGAGCAGCGACGGGATGGGGGCCCGCTCCGCGGAGACGCCGTCCTGGGTGATCACGAGCAGGCCGCTGCCGCCGGCGACCAGTCGGGCGGCCTCGTCTTGCAGGCGCTCCACGGCCTCCTGCAGGCCGGCGGCGCCGGCAGCGATCGGAAAGGTGGCGTCGAGCACGGTCGGGCGGAACGGAGCCGCGGCCTGCCCCCGAAGCTGCGCCAGGGTCGAGGGTGTCACGAAGAACGAGGGCAGCTCGAGCAGATGCGCGGCCTCGGGTCGCTCCGACAGCAGCGCCGAGCGGGGCCCGATCAGGGTGCGGAGGCTCATGACCAGCCGCTCGCGGAGGTGGTCGATGGCCGGGTTGGTCACCTGGGCGAAGCGCTGCTTCAGGAAGTGGTGGATGGGTCGGGGACGGCCGGCCCAGTTGGGAAGAGGGGTGTCGTCGCCCATCGAGAAGACCGGCTCCTTGGCGTCAGCCGCCATGGGCTTGATCACCATGCGCATCTCCTCGACCGTGTAGCCGTGGGCGAGCTGACGACGCTCCAGCTCCTCCGCCGGCGGCGTGTCCTCGACGGGCCGCCCGGGCGCGAGCTGGACAAGACCGTCGGCGGCCCAGCGGGCGTAGGGAGCTTTGGCGGCCAGCCGGTCCTTGCATTCGGCGTCGAGGAACACGCCTCGTCCCGGATCCACGAAGATCATCTGGCCCGGCCCCAGACGTCCACGCCGCACCTCGCCTCGTCCGGTCAGGTCCACCGCGCCCGCCTCTGAGCAGCAGGCGACCATCCCGTCCTCGCAGATCGTGTAGCGCAAGGGGCGAAGACCGTTGCGGTCGAGGGCGGCGCCCACGCCCGCTCCGTCGGTGAAGATGAGCCCGGCCGGCCCGTCCCAGGGCTCGACGAGGCAGGCGTGGTAGCGGTAGAAGCCGAGCACCGCTGCGTCGAGGTCGCGCTCGCCTTCCCACGCCTCGGGCACGAGCATGGCGATGGCGTGGCGGATGTCGCGTCCGCCCCGCACGAGCACCTCCACGGCCGAGTCGATCCGCCCGGAGTCGGGCTCGGTCTCGTCGAGCAGGGGTCGGAAGAGCTCTTCGGGGCCGAGGTCGGCTTCCTCGGTGCCGAGCTTGGCGCGCGCCCGCATGCGGTTCTGGTTGCCGGCGATGGCGTTGATCTCGCCGTTGTGACAGAGCGTGCGGAAGGGCTGGGCCCGCTCCCAGGTGGGCAGGGTGTTGGTCGAGAACCGCTGGTGGAACACGACGAGCGATGAGGCGAAGCGCTCGTCGGACAGATCGAGGTAGTAGCGCGACAGCAGGGGTGCGGCCACCAGGCCCTTGTAGGCCACGGTGTGGAACGAGGAGCTGGCCACGTACGTACCGCTGGTCGTTCCCTGGATGCGCCGACGCAACCGGTAGGCGGCGCGCTCGTCCGGTTGCGGAGCCTCGAGGATCGCCTGGAGGAACTCGGGGCGGCTGCCCTGGGCCAGTCCGCCGATGTGCTCCTCGTCGGTCGGGGGCGTGCGCCAGCCGACGACCTCGATGCCCTCCTGGGCGGCCGCCGCCTCGACGGCTGGGCGGGGATCGTCACCACGGACGAAGAGGCTGGCGACCCCGTGGGGCACTCCGCCGGGGCCCTCGCCGAAGATGGCGGTGGGGATGCCGAGGAGCACACCCGATCCGTCGGCGGTGAGGGCGTCGGCGGCGACGGCGCCGCGGTGGGTCATGCACGCGAGCGCCGAAAGGGCCGTCTCGACGATGTCGCGTGACGCTCGACCCTCCCGGTCGGCCACGAAACCAATGCCACACGCGTCTCGCTCAGGGCGCACTTGGGTACCTCGCAACGTCAGATAGATCCGAATAGGTGAGCAAGCCGTGCTCGAGGCGCCATTGCCCACGTACCCGCCTGACCGGCAGGTAGCCGCAGCGCTGCGGATTCAACCCGGAGCTGGGCACCTCAAGATACCGCACGCGACGCGTTCTCAGCGCACGTTGCGCCCCTCCGGGCTAGCGACTGGAGCGTAGCGGCCAGCGCCGGGAGGTCCGGTCGACCGCAACCGGGCGATCACCGTTCAGCGCCCAGGCCCGCCGCCAGGCGCCGATGGCGGGACCGCCGAGGCTGGGTGTCCGGCCGGCCGCGGCACGACGCCGGGCCGACCACCAGTCGGTGGCCGTCTCGTCGGCCAGCGCGGCCACCGCGGCCTCGATGCGGCCAGAGAATCGTCGGGCGTCCTCGTCGGGCTCGGGGCGCAGCGGACGTCCGACGCAGACCCGCGTCGAGCCGGGTCGCAGCGTCCCGCTGCCCCGGGCGAGGATCCGGCGGGTGCCCTCGAGATAGATGGGAACCACGGGCAGCCCCGAGCGCGTCGCCAGGTAGCCGGCCGACGCTGGTCGGAAGGGGCGCGCCCAGCCGTCGGGAGTGCGCCCCCCTTCGGGGAAGATCACCATGCTCCAGCCTCGACGCAGCAACTGGCCCGCTTCTTCGGCGGAGCGCCGGTTGACGCGCTGGCGCTCGATGGGGATGGCGGCGATGGTGAACGACCAGAGGGCGGCCTTCCACCGGGTGTCGAAGAAATAGTCGGCGCCCGCTCCGACGAGCGTCCGGTGGCGGAACCGCGCCGGGAGGATCGACAGCACCAGAGGCAGGTCGACGTGGCTGGCGTGGTTAGCGGCGAAGATGGCGGGGCCGTCGAGGTGCTCGATGCGGTCGAGGCCGTCGACGCGCGGTGAAGCCAGCGCCTGGACCAGGGGCCGCGCCAGCCAGTCGAGCAGGGCTGCCCGGGCCACCCGAACGCCGTAGCGGCGCGACCAGGCGGTGTCGTAGTCGACGCCCACCGAGCGGTCGCGGGGCGGCAGCTCCACTCCGTCGGGCCACGTCGGTGCGGCCCACGGGAACGACGGTCGAGGGACGACGGGCACGAGGCGACTCAGCTCACGTTCGCCATCAGCAGCGGCGGGGCGTGCAGGTGCGTGATCGACGGGTCGGGGCCGACGACGTCCTCCGCCATCTCCAGTGCATCGCCGAGGCCCGAGGCGGGCTTGAAGCCGAGGCGCCTGACCGCCCGCCGGTCACCGCCCACCACGATCACGGCGCCCAGGTGCTGGAGGGCGTGGGCACCCCAATACCACATGTAGAAGGGGTGCACGCCGTGGTAGGCGTGACCGGTGCGGTAGAGGTGGATGTACCAGGGGTCGGTGGCGAACGCCTCCTCGTACTTGGCCTCGATATCGAGCGGGTCGGTCGTCTCGGGCAGGACCTGCTCGAAGAAGTCGATGTAGCTGGGGTGGTGGACCGGGTCGAAGGCCCACGGCGTCGGGTGGCTCATGATGAGCGCGCCGCCGGGACGGACCAGGGGCTTGCCTCGGTACATGTTGAACAGGTAGCCGAGGCCCAGGCACATCACGAGGACGGGGTTCATCACCGAGTTCACGTTGTAGGGGCACAGGTAGGGAAGGCCCATCGTGAGCACGTCGGTCTGCCCGGCCACCTCCACGCTCTGCTGGACCTTCAGGTGCTCAGCGGCCTGGGTGTGCACCGCCTCGACCTCGCCGGCCTGGACGCTGGTCATCGCGTGCGGAGCCCGGATGGACTGGAATATGGAGCGCGCCAGACGCTCGGGCGTGCGCTCCAACGACTTGGACACGGCCAGGAAGCCGGCCCTGTCGCGCACCGACCACTCCCACTCCCGACGCTGGAGGAACCGGAACTGATCGGGAAACGTGTCGTTGTTGAGCGTGGTCTCGATCTGGAACACGTTCACCCCGCTGGCGGCGATGTGCCGACCCATGCGCCAGTTGGAGGAGTGGAGCTCGGACCGGTGCTGGTCCATGAACGAGCGGCTGTGCTGCATGGTGCGAACGTTGTGGTGATGGCGAAGGCTTCGGTAGCCGGCCAAGCCGGTGGCGACGCTCTTGTGGCCGCCGTCCATGGGAACCAGGTCGATGTTGACGTAGACAACGAGGTCGCTGGTGGCCGCACGCCGGTTGATCTCCACGTCCTCGCCGGCGTCGGTCAGCCCGAGGTGGAGCATGCCGTCGGGGTCCTCGGCGTCGTGCTGGGTGAGCAGCCCGTGGGGAGCGAAGCCGTCGTACACACGGTCGCCGAGGATGTGTCGCAGCTCGGGCTCGGTCATCCGCCGGTGGAGGGCGAGCGCGGCGACCAGCACCACGTCGTCGACGCCGGCCTCGGCGGCCATGTCGAGCACCGCCTCGATCACCCGCTGGCGGATGTCGGGGCTGCGCATCGGCGGCAGGGGGAGCGAGATGTCGTCGAAGGCGATGGTGAGACGCATGCCGGCACGTAGCAGGGCGGGCAGGGGCTTGCTGTCGCCGAGCGGGTTGCGCAGGGCGTGGCGGATGGCGGCGTCGGGGTCCTCGAGGGGCCGGTGGGCCTCCGGCGGGTAGACCACCCGCGAGCCGACGGGCAGGCGCTCGAGACGGAAGCCCTCGCCGTGCCACATCAGCGTCGGCGGCGTCGAGCGATCGACCTCGAGCACGAAGCCGGGGCGGGGACTCATCCGGTCACTCCTGTCTTGCGCCAGCGAGCTTGCTCGCGCAGGTCGAACACGACCTTCGTGGCACCCCGCCGGCCGGCGGACCCTGCGTGCTCCACGGCGTCCTGGAATCGCTCGAGCGGGTAGTGGGCGGACACCAGGCGGTCCAGGCCGGCGTGGTCGACGAGCTCGAAGGCGAGCTCGAACGTGCGCGGGCGAGACCCGTTACCGCCTGTCGACTCCCGACCGTACGCGTAGGCGCCGGTCAGGCTGATCTCCCGGTGCCACAGGGGCGTCAGGTCGATGCGGGTCGCGCCGGGCATGCCCACCAGGATGACCCGACCTCGGGGTCGGACGACGGAGAGAGCGTGCTCGATCGAATCGGCGCTGCCCACGCAGTCGAGCACGACGTCGGCACCGCCCGTCAGCTGGGCGCCGGCGGCGAGCGAGCGGGTGAGCCGGCGAACGGCCCGGGGGACCTCGCCGGGATCGACGACCAGGTCGGCACCGAGCGCCGAGGCCAGCTGTCGCTGGGCCGGATGCTTGGCACCCGCCAACAGCGTGCCGGGGAGGGTCAGCTGGCGGAGAGCGGCGATGGTGCACAGGCCGAGTGTCCCGGCGCCGAGCACGACGACGGTGGATCCCTCCGTCACGCCGGCGGAGAGGGCGGCGTGGACTGCACAGGCCGCCGGCTCCACCATGACGGCGGCTTCGTCGCTCAGCCGGTCGGGGACGGGATGGAGCTGGCTGGTGTGGGCGACGAGGCCGTCGGACCAGCCGCCACCGGTGTCGGCGCAGTAGCCGGTCTGGAGCCCGGCCTTGAGGTGGCCGAAGGCGACCCGCTCGCAGCCACCTGTGTCGCCGACGGCGCACGCCGGGCAGGGAGGGTCGACCCCCCGGGCCCGGCAGCCCAGCACGGGCTCGATGACGACGCGGCCGGTCAGCGCGCGGTCAGCGCCCTCCACGTCGCCGACCACCTCGTGCCCGGGGACGAAGGGGAGGCTGACGATGGGCTCGAAGTAGCGCGAGCTCTTGCCGTCCAGAGTCGTGAGGTCGGAGCCGCAGATCCCGGCCAGGCGGGGCCGCACCCGGGTCCAGCCGGGGCCGGGAAGGTCGGGTGGGTCGATGTCGGTCAGCCGCAGGGGAGCCACGGTCACGCCCCGACCGGAGCCGAGCGACGAGACAACTCGAGCCGCCGCGTAGCGGGGGATGCTCCGCTCGAACAGGAGCGCCTTCATGACACCTCGCTCGGCGTCGCCGGGCGGGGGGCGAAAGGAAGCAGGTGCCGGGGAGCGCCGGGTGACCTGGTCCAGTTCTCGACGTGCCAGCCGCGCTTGCGGGCGATGGTCGCCAGTTTGGCCTCGGGGTTGACGGCGACGGGGTGGCCCACCGCCTCCAGCATGGGCAGGTCGCTGCTCGAGTCGGCGTAGGCGACGGACTCGGAGAGGGAGAGGCCCTCGGTCTCGGCGTAGTCGGCCATGACCATGGCGCGGGCTTCGCCGGTCGGTGGCGGCTCGACGAGCTCGCCGATCATGCGACCGTCGCGCTCGGCCAGGCGGGCGCAGACGATGTCGTCGAATAGCGGGCGCAACGGCTCCACGACGAGGTCGATGGCTCCCGTGATCAGCAGCGTCCGGTGGCCCCGACTGCGGTGGTCGCGGACCCGCCGGATACCGTCCGGGAACGACTTGGCCAGGATGAGGGCGCTGAACATCTCCCACGCGTCGGCGCGCACCTGCTCCGCCGGGGCCTCGTCGTAGTGACGGTAGAAGGCGCGTAGGAAGTCGCCCCGGTCGCGACGGTCGAGCGCCAGCATGCCAGGCACCTCGCGCAGCGTGCGGAGGGTGAAGCGCAGCCGGTCGCCCTCGTTGAGGTGGCGGGTTGCCAGCCAGGCGTAGGACTCGACCACGTTGGAGGCGACGAGGGTGTTCTCGAGGTCGAAGGCGGCGAGATGACGCTCCGGTGCGAGGACGGCTCGGAGTCCGCGCTCGGCGCGCGTCGGCCCGACCCGTGGCCCCGGAGTGGTGCGGACTCGGGCCTGGGTGACCACCGACGGCAGGTGCACCTCGTGGAGATAGTGGGCCCAGTCGATGACGGCGGGGTCGAAGCAGAGGGCTCGCCGATCGGCGTCGTCGGTCCGCTCCCACAGCGACAGCAACCGGTCGACCCGGAAGCGGGCTTCGGTCTCGGCGTACGACCCGTACAGCTCCACGTAGCTGAGCGCCCGCTCGGCCTGCTGTCGCCGCTCCTCCAGATGTGAGGCCAGCTCGGCGCGGCGGCCCCGGAGCGGCAGGGCGCCCATGAGCCGCTCGGCCGCCTCCAGCCCCTTGCCGGCCCGGCTGAGCTGGCGCTGCACCTTGCCCCTACCGGGGAACGACCAGTTGGGCACCACGATGGGCTGGCCGCGCGAGTCGTACAAGGGGTGCTCGGTGAACCACGACTCGGCCAGGCTCACCAGGTGGTCGTAGCGCAGCGGGTTCCTCGTGCCCGAGGCCACCTGGTAGACATCGGGCTGCTCCGGCGGACCCTCGGCGGCCACGGCAAGGATGGCGGCCACGACCAGGTCCACTGGGATGACGTCGACCACGCCTTCGGGCACGCCCGGGAACTGTCCGAGCAGACCCCGCGCGTACGAGATGATCACGGGCTCGGCCATGCGGAATCCCCTGATCCATCCGGGATGGGGCTCGGCCAGGGCCGACTCGATGATCGACGGTCGCACGATCGTGAGCGGAAGGTCGCCGCGGTTCTCGAGGAGGGCCCGCTCGCCGAGGGCCTTGGTGTAGGCGTAGGCGTCGGGCCAGCCCAAAGACTGGGCCCGGGTGCGACCCAGCGCGACAAGGTGCTCCTTCACCCACTCGTCGCGGAGGCGTTCCGCTCGTTCGGCCAGCAGGGGGCCGCCGGCCGCCCCGAGCTCGCCCCTGGCCGCCTTGGTGAAGTGGGCCAGACGCTCGGGCTGTCGGCTCTCGGCGTCGGCGTCGGAGCGGGCCCGGCGGGCGGCGGCGACCTCGGCCCGCCAGTCTGCGTGTGTGGCGTAGGCGGTCTCGGTCAGCAGCGCCTCGGGCGCGTCGCCCCGGCGGGTGCCGGCTACGTAGGCGGTGGAGACGGCGATCAGGTGCGGACCGGGCCGTCCCGTCTCGCCGAGGGTCTCGGCGAGCCGGGACGGCCCGAGCAGGTTGACCTCGACGGCGGTGTCGAGCGGTGCGTCGAAGCTCACCGTGGCGGCCGAGTGGATCACCACGTCGCAGCCGGCGAGGACGTCCGATTCGTCGGGTTCGAGGCCCAGGCCCTCCTGCCCGACGTCACCCGAGATGACGCGGAGCCGGCGCGAGGTCTCGGCGTCGAAGCGGTCGCCGAGCTCCGCCCGCAGGCGGTTGAAGCAGTCGTTGCGCAGGATCTCCCGCTGCAGCCGGTGGGCGGCGGTGGCCCGCCGGCCGGGCCGGACGAGGATGGCGACCTCGCAGTCGGGAATGGTTCTGAGCAGCCGCTCCACCAGCGCAGTGCCGAGAAAGCCGGTGGCGCCCGTCACAGCAATGCGTTTGCCCCGCAGGGCTTCACCGATCACGGCACCTCTCTAGCATCCGGTCTCGATCTGCCTCCATGGGCCGGCCGTCCACATCTGGGCCGGCCTCCCGGGCCGTCCTCGATCATGGGGCCGGATTTGCACCGTGGACGGCCCGGCCTGGCTCTTCGGGTCGTGCCGGCATTCCGGGCCGGCTCTTCGCCTCGTACCGGCCTTCGGGGCCGGCTTCACTCGATGTCACCTTGGACGTTCCGCGCGTCGGGTTGGTGACAGGCGCCCTCGCCAACCTCAGCTCTTGGGCGGCGTGTAGCGCCTCGATGCAGGTGGTGGTTTGCGCCGGGTCGGGGTCTCGTCGCGCTGGCCCCGGCGCAGAAGGCCGCCGCCTCGGGGCCGTGATCCGGCCGACGAGTCCGAGCTCCGGGCCGGGATGCTGCCGCGGCCTCGGGCCGGCGTGGCCGGGGCGCCGCCGGTTGCTTCTCGCTTCTTGGCCGCCTCGTCCCGGGCCTGGCGGCCGGCGGTGATCACGAGCCACCCGGCCAACCCGGCGTAAGGGATGGCGAGAAGCGGGTAGTTGCCCCAAGGGCCGATGAAGGCGAGGAAGAGCGCAGCCAGCCCCACGATGTAGCGCTTGTTGACCAGCAGGGAGCTGGCCAGCAGCCCGGCCAGGATGAGCCCGCTGATCAGGGCGAGCAAGGGTGTCGTCTGACCCTTGCGCACGTGGTCACCGAGCTGGGGAATCCAGATGGCGAGGACCACGACGGCGGCCAAGCCCGCCGCGGCCAGCGTGATCTGGCGCTGCCGCTGGTCCAGCGGGTTCACGACGGCCCCGGGCCCGGCGGTACCGACGCAGCAGGGAGCGGGTCGGGGGCGGAAACACTCTCCATTTCGCCCACGCTACCTCTCGACGGGGCTGGTCCCCCGGGGCTCGCCCAGGGCAATCGGGCCCTCGTCGAGGGCGCTGCTGCCCGTCGGAACGAGGAC
>DASXCO010000120.1 GCA_036491125.1 Acidimicrobiales bacterium
GTCGCCGCGCTCCGGGCGCTGGTCGATCCGTCGTGGTTGCCGAATATCTACCTCCCCTACGACAGGTTGCTGGACGCCGGCCGGGTCGTTCGAGATCGCGCCGCAGTGGTCGACCCCAAGCGAGTCGTGACGGCGTCCGGCGAGGAGATCTTCGCCGACTACGTCGTGTTGGCGACGGGGTCGAGCTACCCGTTCCCGGCGAAGACCGACCTGGTCGACACCGCGGCTGCTCATGACCAGGTTGGGGCGGCACATCGTGCCCTGTCCGGGGCGGGCCGCGTCCTGTTGTTGGGCGCCGGTCCCGTCGGGATCGAGTTGGCGGGCGAGATCCGGTACACCTGGCCGGAGAAGTCGATCATCCTGTTGGACGTGTCCGGCGAGGTGCTGAGCGGCCCCTTCAAGCCGGAGCTCAAGGCCGAGCTCAGACGCCAGCTGGATGAGGCCGGCGTCGAGGTGGTGCTCGGGAGCCCCCTGCTCGAGCCACCGCCGACCGCGGCGGGCGAACCGGGGACCTTCACAGTGACGACCGACGCGGGCCGCGAGATCACCGCCGACATGTGGTTCCGTTGCTTCGGCGTCGTGCCGAGCAGCGACTACCTGGGAGACGACCTGGTCCAAGCTCGTCGCCCCGACGGCTACGTCGAGGTTGGACCCACGCTCCAGGTCGTCGGCCAGGACACGGTCTTCGCGCTCGGCGACCTGTCGACCGCCGACGCCAAGATGGCCGGGTTCGCCACACGCCAGGCGCAGACTGTGGCAGCCAACATCACCGCTCTCGAGAGTGGTTCGGAGCTCGTCGCCTACGAGTCGATCGGTCCAGGCATCGCGGTCCCGATCGGACCCGAGGGCGGTGCCGGTCAGTTCCCGGGCCAGGACGAGATCGTCGGTCCAGACGTCATCGCCGAGGTCAAAGGGCGGGACATGATGGTGGACCGGTTCGCCGCGCTCTTCGGCCTGGCCGTCGCCGCGACCGACTGACCCTCGTGTGCACGGACACGGCGCCTACACCGGCGGCAAGCTGGCTAACGACTCGGGAGTGATCGCGGAAGCCCGAACCACGGGAGCACACTGTTCTCGAAGCGGGTCATTGCACAGATCCGGTCGCCGGTAAGGGTCAGGACGAACAGGCCGGTCCCGTGGCGGAAGCCGGTAGGGGCGCGCAGGTAGGCTCCGAACGCCGGTTGACCATTTGCCCGCGTCGGCACGAGGTCGAACCTTCGCCCCGAGCCGAAGATGCTGGCGCAGAAGCGGGCCACGGCGGCTCGGCCCTCGTACTCGAAGGGCATCGGTGGCATCGACGTGAAAACGTCGTCTGTCAGGAGGGCCACGAGCGCGTCGAGATCGGCGGACTCCCACGCGCGTACGAACTTCGCCACGATCGCATCCTCGGAGGGCGAGTAGAAGGCGGGAGGCCGTTGGTGATCGGCGACCGGGGGCCGGCGGCGCTGCAGGCTGGCGCGCGCCCGTTTGAGCGCGCTGTTGACCGATTCGACGGTCGAGTCCAGCATGTCGGCCACCTCGTTCGCGTGGAATCCGAGGACGTCGCGTAGGACGAGCACCGCGACCTGGCGAGGCGGCAGGGCCTGAAGGGCGGTCACGAAGGCCAGAGAGATGGATTCGTTCTGCTCGCAGCGCGCCTCCGGGCCGAGCGGCACGTCGAGGGCGCTCTCGAGGAGGGCGTCGGGATACGGCTCGAGCCAGAGGACCTCGCCGAGCCGGGTCGGCTCGGGCGGTTCAACCCTGGGCACGTCCCACTCCTTGGCCGGGCGTCTGTTGGCCAACCGACGCGCGTTGAGACACCGGTTGGTGGCGATCTTGTAGAGCCAGGTCCGGAGCGAGGCCCGTCCCTCGAACCCTCCGAAGCTCTGCCAGGCGGCTAGCAGCGTCTCCTGGAGGGCGTCCTCGGCATCCTGGAAGGATCCGAGCATCCGGTAGCAGTGCACCTGGAGCTCGCGGCGGTGCGGCTCGGTGAGCTGCCGGAACGCGTCGCCATCCCCCGTCCGTGCCCTGGAGATCAAGTCGGCCGTCACCACCGTGGCTTCTCCTTCGTCCTGCGCCTTGTCGGACTTCCACCCTGGTACAGACACCGGCCGAGGCGCGAACTGGGCGGTCGTTCGGCGCCCATTTTCCCGATGCCGCGGTGCCTACACCAGTGGTCACTGAACAACGCCAACGAAGGAGAGCCGAAAATGGGAAAGATCGTGATGAGCGGCCCTCAAAACGTCTCGCTCGACGGAGTGATCCAGGACCCGGACGGTGACGAGGGCTTCAGGCTTGGCGGCTGGTTCGGCCAATTTGGGGGCAAGGACCTCGAAGAGTGGGCCAAGGTCGCGCTCGACGAGGCGCTGGGCGCCGAAGCATGGCTGCTGGGTCGCCGAAGCTACGAGTATTTCGGGGTGCGGTGGCGACCCCGGAGTGGCGAGCTTGCGGACAGGTTGCACAGCATGCCCAAGTACGTCGTGTCCTCGACTCTCGTAGATCCGGACTGGAACAACTCGAGGGTCCTGAAGGGTGACGTGGTGGACGAGGTCACGAAGCTGAAGCAGGAGCTCGACGGGGAGATCGTCGTCCCTGCCAGCTATCAGCTGGGGCGCACTCTGATCAAGCACGACCTGGTCGACGAGCTGCGGCTAGTCGTGTTCCCGGTCGTGCTCGGGGCCGGCGAGCGCCTCTTCGGCGAGACCGGGGAGAAGAAGCCCATGCGCCTCGTCGACA
>DASXCO010000121.1 GCA_036491125.1 Acidimicrobiales bacterium
GGAGCATCTCGACACAGACCGAGCGGCGGTTGATCGGCGGGCAGCGGCGGCGCTCGACCGCCATCCTCGGACGGCACGCGCCGCCGAGCTGCTCGGCCGAGTCGCCCACGAGCAGTCCGAGGAACGGATCGGCCTCGCCGCCTCCGGTGCCGCCTTCTGGTTCGTGATCACCATCTTTCCGGCCGCGATCGCCGCGGTCAGCATCTTCGGTCTGGTCGTGAGCCCCGAGGCGGTGGCCAAGGATCTGGGCAGCCTGGCCACGACGGGCCCCGACTCGCTCGGGTCGAACCTGTCGGAGCAGCTGCATCGGGTCGCCTCTTCGGGCCGGGCAGGCTTGTCGGTCGGTCTGGCGGTATCGGTCGTGCTCGCCGTGTGGACGGCGTCAGCCGGCGTGTACAACCTGGCCCGAGCCATCCGGGTGGCGTACGGCCTCGGCCCCGATCGGTACGTGCGAGCTCGGCTTCGGGGACTAGTCGGCGCCTTTGCGGTCGTCATCGCCCTTGGCCTCGCGGCCGTGATCTCGGGTGGGGTGTCCGCGCTGCTCGCGAGCGTGCCCGCCGTGCTGGTCGGCCTCGTCGGGGTGCCGCTGCTCGTCGTGATCGTCGCCGCCATCGTCGGCAGCGCCTACCGATTCTCCATCGACAGCCCGGTCGGAGTCCGCAACCTGGCGCCGGGGGCTGTCTTCTCCTCCATCGGCCTGCTGTCCTTGGGTGCCGGGTTCGGCGTGTATGTGGCGTACTCCACGCACTACACCGCGGTCTACGGGGCGATAGCGGGCGTGGCGGTAGCGATGATCGCCGGGTACCTCGCCATCTACGTGATCCTCATCGGCGCGGTCCTCAACGTGCAGCTGAGCCGAACCGACAGCTAGTGCCCGGCATTGTCCCACCGGCGGGTGCGGCTGCGACGCCGGTCTACGGCCACACGGTGACGGCCGCGGTCGCCCGGTTGCCCGGAGGTCGCTGAGAAGCAAGGCGCGACCGATGAGGTTCGTCCGGCCGCGGCGTCTGAAGGCACATGACATGCACGGCCGCTGAGCTCCGCTCGACCCCCGGGTGGACTGCCGCGGGCCGCAGCGCCGCCGCCTCGTCGTGGCTCCGGCGAGCCGGAGTGCTGGTCGTGCTCGTCGTGGCCGTCGCCGCCGGCGTCGGCCGCAGCCACGACCTCGCCGCCGCCGGTCATTCCCTCGTCCACGTCCGCTGGGGGCTCCTGCTGGTGGCCCTCGGCCTCGAGGCCGCGTCCATGGTCGTCTTCGCCCGAATCCAGCAGCGCCTGCTGCGGGCGGGCAACGTCCACGTCGGTCTGGGGCCGATGACGGCGATCGCCCTCGCCGGCAACGCCATGGCCCTCACGCTTCCCGGCGGGGTGGCCTGGGGGGCGACCTGGGTCTTCCGTCGGCTGCGGCGGCACGGGGCCGACCGCCCGCTCGCCGGATGGGTCGTGCTCGTCGCCGGCGCTCTGGGCGGCTTCGCCCTCTTCCTCGTGGTGGCAGCCGGGATCGAGATCGCCGGCGGCCGGGGCCCGGTCGCCCACTTGCGTCCCGTGGCAGCCGGCCTGGCGGCGATACCGGTTGTGGTCGGTGGGCTGGTCCTGCTCGGTCGCCATTCCACCGGAGCCCGGGTCGCGGGACGCACTCTGGCCCGAGCCACCACCGGCGCCCCCCGTCTCGGCCGGCTCGCCGACGCCGGGGCGAAGCTGGCGGCGCGGGTCGGTGCGGTCGGGCTCGATGTTCGGGGCTGGACGGCGATCGGCCTGCTCGCCATGCTCAACTGGCTCGTCGACTGCGCCTGCCTGGTGACCTGCGTGTGGGCGATCAGCGGCACGGTCCCCTGGCGCGGGGTGTTGGTGGCCTACGGACTCGCCCAGGTGGCAGCCAGCTTGCCGCTCGTTCCGGGCGGGCTCGGGGTGGTGGAGGGCAGCCTCTCCTTCTTCCTGGTCGCCTACGGCATGTCAGCGGAGAGCGCCCTGGCCGGGGTGTTCCTGTACCGGATCGTCAGCTTCTGGTCCGTCGTGCCTGTGGGCTGGGGCATCTGGGGTTGCCTCACCCTGCGCGAGCAGCGGAGCGAGGCGGTGGCGCCGGTTCAGCGGTCGAAGCCGGTGACCGTCTCGGCCGCGGCCGCGAAGGTGGGATCACCGGTGACCGCGAAGCCGCGGCGGCAGGCCTCGACGAGCTTGACCTGGTGCGGGTCTCGGCTGTCGGCTGCCGCCCGCGCCAGCTGATCGTCGGGCACGCCTTCCGCTCTGCTGGTAGTCACCCGCTCGGTGCCTCGGTACATCGAGGCGTGCTCGGCATGCACCTGGCCGAGCGCGGTGGCGCCGTCCTCGGGCGTGATGTGGTCGGCCATGAGCTCGACGGCCATCGCTCCGGTGACGCCGTGCAGGTTGAAGATGTTGGGCCGCGCGAGGTAGTGGTGGGCGCCGTCGGCAGCAGCGGCGACGAGCGCCGGCCGCAGCTCGTCGACAGGCGCCACGTCGGTCGCTTCCTCCCCGGCGCGAAAGCGGGCGGCCCAGTAGGCGAGCGCCCGCGCCAGCTCGGTCCGCCGCGCCGGGGTGTCAGTCGCGTCGACGGCCCGAACGGCGTGAGCCGTCCGGATGGCGCCGTGGAAGAGGGCGACGGAAAGTGCTGGCATCAGCCTCGGTACCCACACCTCGACCACTGCGGACCAGCCTTCGTCGTCGATCGCCCGCTCGAAGTGCCCGATCCACTGGGGGAGCCGCTTGTACTCACCGAGCGCTTCGTGCCACTCGAAGTCGACCGGCGTCTCCGACTCGACCGCCGCCGCGCTGGCACGGGCGAAGCGCCGAGCCCAGCCGTCGATCTCCTCGTCGCAGTCGAGCGCGGCCAGGGCCTCGCAGGCCATCGGTCCGTGGTTGACGAAGCCGTTGGGCAGCTCGAAGCCGGATCGGGCCATGCGCTCGAAGGCCTCGTCCAAGGCTGGCGATTTGTCGCTCATGCTGCGCCCTCTGGTGCCATGGACACCAAGCGTACGACCTCGAGTCCTCTTGAGGTCAAGGCCTCCAGCAGGCCTCAGACCGTGCTGGTCCCGTCGAGCCACTCCATTCGGGTGCCCGATGGGTGCGCAGTCGCCAGCAGCCTGGAGGATGCGGTCCCATCGACGTGGGCGACGAGTGACAGGGCGGCGAAGGCTCCGCCTCGGCGGTTCTGCTCCACGAGATGGATCGGGGCGTCGACACCCTGCACGGTTCGGCGGGCTCGTGTACCGAGAGGCACCAGTGGGTCGAGCGCGATCCAGGCCACGTCACGTTCACGACCGAGTCTCGATATGACCTCGCCCGTGTCCCGCTGCAAGGTGTCATCGAAAAAGACGGCAGTGTACGAGTCGACGACCACGACCAGGAGCCCAGCCGGCACGGCACCCAGCACGTCGGAAAGGAGGTGGCGGGCGTCGCCCCGGACGACAGGCGCGTCGCCGGTGCGGGCCACCTCGATGGCACTGGCGACCCGGCGCAGGGCCCCTGCCTCCGGCGGGATGCACGCCGCAAGCCAGGCTCGTTCCTCCTCGTCGTCCAGGTCGAGCGGATTGAGGTCGACGCCGACGCGGTGATCGATCGTTGCCGGC
>DASXCO010000122.1 GCA_036491125.1 Acidimicrobiales bacterium
GGCCGCGGCGCAGGTCTTCTCGGTGCGGGCCAGGTCCTCGGCCATGGCGGCGCAGTCGTCGCCGGTGAACGCCTCGGGCTGCAGGCCCCAAAGCGCCTCCCGCAGGGCCCGGCTCGCCACCGTGGGGCTCTCGGGCATGCCGCTCCTCGCTCGTGGGGCGCGCACTGTGGGCGCGCTCGGCTGATCAGAGGAGGGCGGTGACTGCCTCGCCCACGAAGGCACCGCTCACGCTACCCGAACGTGTGTTCGATGTCAAGGTTGCTACCGAACGCGTGTTCGTGTACGGTCACGCCGCGCCTCGAGGTCGGGCCCGACGACCTTCCAAGGATCGGAGTGTTGTGCATCTGCGAGGTATGTCATGTGCTTCATTTGTGAGGGCGGGACCAACGAGCAGTACAACCAGCACCTCCATGAACAGATCGTCAGCCGCGGCTTCGCCTTGGCTCCGGTCGGAAGTGGGTGGAGCCACAGAGGGTTCGTCTACACGATCGGCCTGGTCGACAGCCGGAACCACCCCGAGCTGGTGGTCATCAACTTCGAGCTCGGGCGGGCGGTGACCGTGCTCGAGATGTTGGCCAGCTCGGTCGTCGAAGGAACACGGTTCGAGGCCGGCGGGACCAGCGTCGAACTGGGAGCCGAGATCGGCTTCCGCCAGGTGCGAGCCCGCCACCTTCGCCGGGGCCTGATGGCTGGGTGGTCCAGCTACTACCGCGACGTAGGGCGCTTCGACCTCGAGGCCAGCGCCCTGCAGGTGGTCCTCCCGGACGAGGGGAGGTGCTACGAATGCCAGCCGACCCAGCCGAACCTCGATGGCGACCGCCATGTGTCGTTCATGGGACCCGGCCGCCAGGCGCGACAGGCGCACCTCCAACGACCGCGGAAGGGGAAACGGTGAGCGACGGGCCCCATACGGGAGCGCGTCGCTGAGCGCCGCCACCGCTACGATGAGGTGTGTCGCAGCTGTCGAGCCACGCCTCGGGCCCTTTCAGTCTGCCCGCGGGCGAGAACGGCGTCCTGCCTTTCCAGCACCTCGCCCAGGCCATCTCGTCGGACGTCATCAGCGGCGGGGGGTTCACGATCCCGCCGGAGAACCTGCAGCCAGCGAGCCTCGATCTACGGCTGGGTGAGGTCGCCTACCGGATCCGCTGCAGCTTCCTTCCCGACGACCAAGCCGTCGAGCGAAAGCTCAAGGACGTCGTCATCGACGAGCTCAATCTGCACACAGAAGGCGCCGTACTCGAGACGAACCGGCCGTACCTCATTCCGCTCAAAGAACGGCTCTCCCTTCCCCACAACGTGCGAGGTCGGACCAACCCGAAGAGCTCCACGGGCAGGATCGACGTCTTCACCCGGGTGATCACCGACGAGAGCTACCGCTTCGACGAGATCGCGCCGGGCTACGACGGGCCGCTCTATCTCGAGGTCGTGCCCCTGTCCTTCGCCGTTCGGGTGCGAGAGGATCTGAGCCTCTGCCAGCTCCGGCTCTCGGTCGGCCGATCGCAGCTGGACGACGACGACGTGCGCGACTTTCACGAACAGCAGCCCCTTCTGTTCAAGGGCGGCGATGCCGTGACTCCCGACCGGCTGGCACTGGCCAACGGCATGTTCCTGAGCCTCGATCTCCGCAGCGATGCCAGCTCGCGTGTCGGATACCGGGCGAAGGACAACGCGCCGCTGCTCGATCTGACCCAGCCAGCGCTACGCGAGCCGGGTCGCTACTGGGAGCCTGTGCTCAGCGAGGAGCGAGATCGGATCGTCCTGACCCCACAGAAGTTCTACCTCTTGATGTCGGACGAGGCCGTCTCGATCCCCTCGACGCTGGCGGCGAACATGACGGCGTACGACCCCACCAGCGGGGAGCTCCGGACACACTACGCCGGCTTCTTCGATCCCGGGTTTGGCTACGACCCGCAGGGCCGGTTCCACGGGTCACGGGCGGCCCTCGAGGTACGAGCGCACGACGTGCCGTTCATGATCGAGCACGGCCAGCGCGTCTGCAAGCTGACCTTCGAGCGCATGCTGGAGGCACCGACCCGCCTGTACGGCGAGGCGATCGGGTCCTCGTACCAGCGCCAGCACGAGACCCTGGGCAAGTACTTCCTGCGGCCGGGCGGCGCGGTGTCATCGGAGAAGGCCTCCCCCGCTCACACCCGCTCGGAAGGCCGTGACGACGAGGACAGCGACCAGCTGGCCCTCCCGATCGAACGCGACTGACACCTTGCTCCCAGCCGCGAAGGGGCGCCGAGTCAGTTGCGGTCCGTGGCGCGCAGCGGGAACTCGACGCCGGTCAGCTCCTCCGAGACGTCCCATAGGCGGCGCGCAACGGCCGGGTCCTTTGCGGCGCTCGTGCGTCCCACGAGCTTGGGTGCGCCCCGCTGCTCCATGAAGCCGCCAGGACCGGCATAGCTGTCGCCGGGCACATCGGCGACGGCCGCGTAGAGAGTCGGTAGCGCACCGGCGTCCTCGTCCTGGGCGAGCAGACGGTTCGCCACTGTATAGATGGAATCCATCCATCGGCGCTGGCCGTGGAACTGGAGGTTGGTCGCCGCATAACCCGGGTGGGCGGCCATGGCCAGGATCGGAGACCCAGCAGCGCTCAGGCGTCGCTGGAGCTCGGCCGTGAACAGAAGGTTGGCGAGCTTGGACTGCCCGTAGGCGCGCCACGCTCTGTAGGGCTTCCGCTCCCAGTTGAGGTCGTCGAAGTCGATCCTGCCGAAACGGTGCCCGGTGGAGGACACCGTCACCACGCGGCCGACGACGTGACCCAGCAACAGATTGGTCAGGGCAAAGTGGCCAAGATGGTTGGTGCCGAACTGCAGCTCGAAGCCCTCGGCGGTGCGGGTCAGGGGCGGCACCATCACGCCGGCGTTGTTGATCAGCAGGTCGATCTCACCATCCCAACCGGCGGCGAAGCTCCGCACCGAGGCCAAGCTGGCGAGATCGAGCTGGCGAACCTCGGTCTCGCCGGGCATCGACGCCGCTGCCGCCTTGCCCTTCTCCACGTCGCGGACAGCGAGGACGACGCGAGCGTCGGCGCCCGCAAGCGCTCGAGCCGCGGCCCGGCCGATGCCGCTGTTGGCACCCGTGATGAGCGCCCTGCGACCGGACAGGTCGGGAATGTCCGCAATGCCGAAAGTAGCCATGAGCAACAATGTAGGCGCAAGCAACAATGCTGTCAACGGCAACATTCATCCGCTACGCTGTGGTTCTCGTGACGGAGCGTCCCTATCACCACGGCAACTTGCGTACCGCGCTGCTCGCCCAGGCGGAGCGGACCCTCCGCGAGCAGGGTGTGGACCGGCTCTCGCTGCGTGAGCTGGCGCGCCGGACCGGAGTGAGCCACGGCGCGCCCCGCCGACACTTCTCGGACCGCCAGGCGTTGCTGGATGCGCTCGCCGAGGCCGGGTTCGAGCGCCTCGGCCACGAGCTGCGGGGCGCGGTCGACACAGCCGACGACGACTTCGAGGCGCGCCTGCGGGCGACGGCTGCCGCGTACGTCCGGTTCGCGACCCGAGATGCCGCGCTGCTGGAGCTGATGTTCGTCGGCAAGCACCGCGATCGGTCCGGAGCATTGCACGACGCGGCAGCGCAGGCCTTTTCCGTCATCCTCGAGCTGATCGAGCAGGGTCAGGCCGACGGCGCCCTCGAGCTGGGGGACCTCGAACGCGTGGGCCTCGTCCTCTTCGCCACCATGCAGGGCATCGCCGCGCTGGTCACAGGGGGCATGGTGCAAGCTGACCGCGTAGACGGGCTCGTCGCCGACGCTGTGGTGCGCTTTCTACGAGGCTCGCGCGGACTCACGACCAAGGCGAGTTGAGGGGTCGATCGTCCCCATCTGATCTGCGGAGGTGTGTGACCTCCTCGATATGCTGCCCGCTGGTCGTTCGAGTCCATGGAGGGCGCTCGGTGCCGCGGATCCTGATTCCAATCGTCGGTCTCGCGCTGGCCGTGGTCGGGTCGGCGTGCGGGAGCAGCAGCTCCGGGTCTTCGTCGACGACGACTTCTTCGTCGACCGCAGGCGGTGGGACGGCGGCGAGTGACAAGGCCCTGGCCCAGCAGATCAACCTCCAGGCCGGCGACTTCCCGACCGGCTGGGAGTCGCAACCCTCAGACTCGTCGGGAGGGGGCACGGCCAGTACCCGTCAGCTGTTGACCTGCCTCGGCGCGTCGTCGTCGCTGGCGGCGACGACGGTCAATGTCGACTCGCCGAACTTCAGCCAATCCCGGTCCCCCGGCGAGCTGGACGCCGGCTCGAATGTGGCCTTTGCTCCGACGGCCGCTCAAGCAGCTGGAACGTTCCGGGCCTTCAGCTCCTCGAAGGCAAACTCCTGCGTCCAGAGCGTGCTGGCCGCTGAGCTCCAGAGGCAGAAGGTCTCGGCCCCCGGCGGGCTCAATGTCACCAGCGCGCGGGTGACCGTTCCGAGTGGCGATCAGGGCGTGGCCTTCTCGGCGACCACGTCGGTCGTGGCCCAGGGCCAGACGGTGCCGGTCGAATTCCAGATCACGCTGGTAGGCCGGGGCCGGGCGGAGATCTCCCTGCTGACAGGCGGGTTCGCGGCGGCCTTTCCCCAAAGCCTCCAACAGTCGCTGCTGGCGGCGATGATCAGCCGC
>DASXCO010000123.1 GCA_036491125.1 Acidimicrobiales bacterium
AGCAGAGAGGTCATCTCGATGCCCAGGAAGACGGAGTTGACCGCCAACAGCACGCCGATCCCCAATGTGCCGACGGCATCGAAGACGGTGTTGCCGGTGATCGCCGATACCGCCACGGCGACGAGCGCGATCCCGAGCCCCACTAGGGCGCCGGTGTCCTCCACAAGCAGCACAGCCAGTTCGGGTATGCGGGTGCTCCGCACGAAGCGAACCCAACCCTGGCCTCTTCTTGTCTGGTTGGCGGCCGCTACACCGGCTCGGAACGACAGGGCCTCGAGGCCGATGGCTACCACGAGGATGCCGAGCGCGATCGGCAGGTCGTCGAGCGGGTGGGGATGTATCAGCTTGTTCACACCCTCGGCCAGCGAGAAGACAGCTCCCAGGCCGAACAGCAGAAGCGCGACGATGAAGGCGCCCAGAAAGCGGACAGCCCCATACCCGAAGGGATGGCTCGGGTCGGGGCGTCGCTCCGACTGGCGCCTGCCGACGAGGAGCAAGGCTTGATTGCCTGTGTCGGCCACCGAGTGCGCGAACTCGGCCACCATCGAGCCCGAGCCCGTGATCAGGAAGCCGACCAGCTTGGCCGCCGCCACCCCGAGGTTGGCGACAAGAGCCACCGCCACGGCCCGGAACCCGGCGTGGCTGGCACCTGGAGCTGATGACCCGTGTCGCTGGTCTCCCTCCATGGGGCTCACCCGGATGGACGGGCCGTCAGCCGCTCTGGGTCCACACCGTCATCCTGGCAGAGATCGCAACTGGTCGGGACAGCACCCGCGTCCGCGATTCGTTCGCGACCTCAATGGGTCGTTCCCAAGATGCGGGTCCGCTCGTAAGCTGAGGGCGTGGTGGGCGGTCATCTGAGACGAGGCGGCCGACGGTGACTGGACCGCGACGCCGGTGATAGTCGACCTCATTCTCATCGGCCTGGCGATAACAGTCTTTCCGGTCCCCCTCACTGCATTCATCCTCATCCTCTCCTCGAGGGGTGGAGTGAGGAAGGGCGGCGCGTTCATCTTCGGTTGGGTGCTCTCGCTCAGCATCGTGGTCACGGTCACGATTCTCGCCACCGGCAACAAGCCTCCGAAGTCGAGCAGCGCACCTTCGGTCGCAGCCCTCGTCGTGAAGATCATGATCGGAATCGTCCTGCTGGGCATCGCAGAGCGCCAGCGCCGCAAGATGGGACGACCCAGACCACCGAGAAAGACCCCGAAGTGGCAGACGGGGATCGACAACATGTCGTTGTGGTTCGCAATCGGCCTCGCTCCCTTCGTGCAGCCCTGGGGACTCATCGCCGCCGGCGTTACTGTCATCGTCGAGGCCAAGCTCTCGTCCTGGCAGAGCTTCCTCGGACTGATCTTCTTCGGCATCCTCTCGACATCCACTCTTCTGGGGATGGAGATCCTCGCCGTGGTACGACCCGAGCGCGCCGATGCCGTCCTCTCAAGCGTGAAGTTGTGGATCGACACCCACACGGGCCAGCTCATCTTCGCCGTCTGCCTAGCACTGGGCTTGTGGCTGATCGGACACAGCAGCTACCAGCTCGCCACCTAGTGCTTCAGCGAGCGAGGCGCTCTAGTCCCGTCCGCTGCACCGTCGTCCTCTTCTCCATGCCTGCCGGTACGAACTGGCCACCGTATCGCCGTCCGAGATGGCCTCGACGGGCTACGCCATCGCCGGGCCCGATGGCTTTATGTTCTGGTTGAGACGAAAGAGGTTTCCCGCGTCGTAGCGACGCTTCAGCTTCTGTAGCCGCGCGTACGTCTCTGGACCGAAAGCCGCCTTCACCCGGTCTTCACCCTCGTCGCCAATGAAGTTGAGGTAGACCCGCCCAGTAGCGAACGACTTCATCGCGGCACCAAACTCCTGGGTCCAGACGATGTTGGCCTCGTCATCGGCGATATCGGTCCACATCGACATGATATGGATGTTGAACGGGGCCTGGCGTTGCCCAATAGCCATGCGGTCGTCCGGAACCCGGCCGACCGCTCCCCCGCCCGGCACGAGGACGATCTGCGTCAGCGGGGACGGCTTCGAGAGGTGGTACCGGCAGATCGTTTCGATCGCCGCGTCTGGGAGACCGGTAAGGAACTCAGCAGTCCAGTAGTTGCGCATACCCTTCTGGTTGCCTGGATCGATCAACCTCTGCACGGCCAGGTAGGGCATGGGCTGGACCATGTCCATCGCCGGCGGGCCGAAGTCTCGAAGAGGACGCAGGGCCTTCTCGCCATCCTCGACGTGCCCCGCATAGCAGAGGACTACACCCACGACAGGTTGTCCGCGCACGGGTTCGGGGACGAATTCCTCCGGCGGCGCCGTGATGAGCGCCACGCCGCCACCGACCTCATCGGGCGCGCCCGCCATGACGTCGCGGAAGTTGCCGAGGACGGCGGCGGCCATCGGCGCTGGGTACATGAGCATTCCACCCAGGACAATTGGCCCGACCGGGTGCAGGCGGAGCTCGAAGGAGGTGACGACGCCGAAGTTCCCGCCACCACCGCGAGTACCCCAGAAGAGCTCCTCGTTCTCGCTCTCCGACGCAGCGACCACCTGGCCATCGGCAGTGACCATCTCCACGGAGATCACGTTGTCCACGGTGAACCCACATTTGCGCTCGAGCCATCCCGACCCGCTGCCGAGCACAAGGCCTGCAATCCCTGTGGTCGACACCCTGCCTCCGGTGACAGCCAGTCCGTGCTCTTGGGTCGCCGCGTCGAGCTCACCCCACGTGAGCCCCGCCTCGGCTCGGCAGGTGCGGGCTTCGGTGTCGATATCGACATTCTTCATCGGCCGCAGGTCGATCACGACGCCGTCGTCGCAGACCGCATTGCCCGTCACACCGTGGCCGCCGCCGTACACGGCCAGGGGCAGGGCAGCGCCGCGGGCGAACGTCACGGCCTGGGCTACGTCGTGCGCATCGGTGCAGCGGGCGATAACCGCGGGACGGCGGTCGATCATGCCGTTGAAGACGGCGCGAAGCTCGTCGTAGCGCGAGTCATCCGGGCGGACGACCTGACCCTTGAACCCCACCTCGAGCGAGGTCGTGCTGACCACCGACATCTGAAACCCCCCTCTCCCAACGACTCCTCGTTGGGAACCCGGGGTGATTGTAGCCGAGCATCCTGACCATTTTCTGCTCCACCGGCCCTAGAGGCCTATGGGCTCGCCGAACCCTGTGGCGACACACGGGCGGCCCAGGCCATGCTGGAGGCCGGTCGAGCCGTGGTGCCGAACAACGCATCCCACGGCGTAGACCGACCGTGAAGGGTCCAGGGGAGGCAGGATGCTCGCAGTTCCGGATCGATGGGGCGAGGTCGTCGATGTCGTGGTCCTCGGCTCCGGCGCGGCGGGATTGGCTGCGGCGACCCTTGCCCATGACGGCGGTGCCCAGGTGCTCGTGCTCGAGAAGGCGGACCTGATCGGCGGTACGACAGGCGTGTCCGGAGGGATGCCCTGGATCCCTATGAACCGCCACATGGCCGACGTAGGTGTCCCTGACTCTCGGGAGGAGGCGCTTGGCTACATCCGGCGCCTCACGCTCGGTCGGGAACCCGATCCGGAGCTCATCGAGAGGTACCTCGACATCGCGCCGGAGATGCTCGACTACCTCGAGACCAAGACACCGCTGCGCATGTCGGCGCCGCCGGGGTTCAACGACTACTACGCCCACCTGCCTGGCGGGAAGCCGGCTGGCCGATCCATCGAGCCCCTGCCCTTCGACGCTCGGGCCGAGCTCGGCCCGGAATGGGCGGCGAGGTTGCGTACGAGCCCGCATCTGCCGCCGCTGACGATGGCGGAGGGGGCCAAGTACCTGCGCGGCGATGCCACCCCGGACGTGGACTTGATCGTCCGCCGCCAGGAGTCCGACATACGGGTGCTGGGTCCGGCGCTCGTCGGAGCCCTGTTCAAGGGTCTCCTCGATCGAGGAGTGGAGGTGCGTACCTCGTCGCCAGCATCCGACCTGGTAGGGAGCGACGCCGGAGTGCTCGGCGTCCAAGCCGAGCACGACGGCCGGCGGGAAGGCATCGGTGCCCGGCAGGGCGTCGTCTTCGCGTGCGGCGGCTTCGAATGGAATGCCTCCATGGTGAGCGCCTTCATCGGTCAGGAGCTCGACCCCCTCAGCCCTCCCCACAACGACGGCGACGGTCTCCGGATGGCTATGAAGGCCGGCGCCATGCTGGCGAACATGACGTCCTTCTGGGGCCAGCCCGCGATCCATGAGCCGGGGAGGATGTTCGAGGGTCGTCCGATGATGCAGATGGGTACGGTGCGCAGCACTCCGGGCGTCATCGTGGTCAACAAGCACGGACGGCGGTTCATCAATGAGGGTGTGACGTACCAGGACTTTCCGAGAGTTGTCGGCGACTTCGATCCCGTTGCTATCGACTACCCGAACGAAGCGCCGCAGTGGCTCGTCTTCGACCAGAGGGTCAAGGACTCCGCCGTCATCCTCCCGTCTGTTTTACCAGGTGGTCCCGCGCCCGACTGGATCGCGCAGGCGCCGACGGTCGGTGAGCTGGCCCGTCGCATAGGACTAGATGTCCCGACCCTGGAGACGACGGTGACCCGATGGAACGGGCAGGTAGCGGCGGGCGAAGACCGGGACTACAGACGAGGCACGAACACCTTCGAACTGCACATGAGCGGCGAGGTACCGTCACCTGCAAGATGCATGGCTCCCGTCGCCCAACCGCCGTTCTACGCGGTGGCTCTGCGCAACGGCGCGCTCGGCACCAACGGTGGACCTCGGATCGATAGCGACGCCCGCGTTCGCACCTACACTGGCGGGGTCATCCCCGGACTCTATGCCGCCGGTAACGTGGCAGCCAGTGTCTTCGGGCCCGCGTATCCGGGTGGCGGGGCCACCATCGGACCCGCTCTGACGTTCGGCTATCTCGCGGGGCGCCACGTTGCGACACAGCCGCGGCGGTCGATCGGGTCCTTGGCGTAGGGCGGCTACGCGCGCTCTTGCGGCTTCACCGCACGAGCCAACACTTCGCCGTCATCGAAGTCGGATGGGCACGACCTGGATGGCGTTGGCACCGTAGCCGAGTCGGTTCCACTCGGGCTGATCGGGTTGGGTCCGACCCGCGAGGTCCGTCGCCCGAGCCCGCACGGTGGTCGCTCCAGGATCGTCGAGCCTGCAGAGAAGCTCCCACCATTGCCAGCTGTGACGGGGGCGGTCGCCGACCAGCTGGGCGGACTGCCACATGCCGTCACCGATGCTGACCTCGACCCTGGCGATGGGCGCAGCACCCGACCATGCGACGCCACGGATGGCCAGCTCCCCGACTGAGAGGTCGTCGTCTGGCGTCGGTTCGGTGATCACGGATCGCACCTGCTGGAGTCGTACGGGTTCCCGCACCATCCTGCCGTCCCGCTCGCCCTCATAGACGTAGTGTTGGGTCTGGTAGAAGCCTTCGAACGGTGAAGGGACGACGTCTATTTGCGTCAGCCATTTGACCGAGGCCACGGCGTACCAACTCGGGACGATGAGCCGCACCGGGTAACCGTGCTCGACGGGCAACGGCTCGCCATTCATGGCGTAGGTCACCAGCGCGTCCGCAGCGCGAATGTCGTCGAGCGACAGGGAGCGCTCGAAGGAGATCGTGCCGTTCGTTCCATCGACACGGCCATGGTCGGCGCCGCGGAAGACCACCTCGACCGCCCCCGCGGTGGGGCCGGCGCGGTCCAGCAGCTCGGTTAGCGGAACACCCGTCCACTCGGCGGTGCTCACCGCCCCGAGCTGCCATTGCTCGCCATCGGTCGGCGGGCTCAGCATCGATCGCCCGTTGCCCGCACACTCGAGTGTGGCAACCACGGTATGCGACCTCATGTTGCGCAGGTCCCGGAAGCTCAACGCCAACGGTCGCTCAACCAGTCCACCCACGTCGAGCTGCCACGTCGCGGCGTCGAGGGTAGGCGTGACGAAGTGGTTCCGCACGTAAAAACGGGCGTTGGGCATTACGACCCCCCCTATTAGGGCAGGGATCGACGTCTCGCAGTTCAACGGGGCGGTTTTGTGGACCACGAGGCCGGCATCAGGGTCGGTCGTGAGAGGCAGGCCCGCGGCCGACCAGGCGCATATCCCGCCGGCGAGGTTCACCGCGTCGAAGTCCCCACGCCGCAGCGAGTCGGTCACGGCCGCCGACCGGCCGCCCGAGCGGCACATGACCACGATCTGACGATCCCGAGGCAGCTCCTCATGGCAACGCTGTACCGATGCCATCGGCATGAGCGTTGCGCCGGGTGCGTGTCCCGTGCGCCACTCGTCAGGCTCGCGTACATCCAGGAGCAGAGCGCCCGCCTCCACCAGGCGTTGCGCAGTCCGGGTGCTGACCTGGGGTGTCGCCCCCACCTCTGTCTCGGCTCCGGGCTTCGAGACCGGCAACGCCGCCGCCTCCCATCCCAGGTAGCCCCCGAGTAGATCCGCCACATCGGCGAATCCCGTCCGGACCAGCACGCTGGCAGCAACCTGGGACCGATAGCCACTTGCGCAATAGACGACGACCGGGCTGGACGGGTCGAGGCCCGCCAGCGAATCCCCGAGGACAGCAAGTGGGATCTCCCGCACCCCCGGAAGCGTGCCGCCCGCCGTCTCACCCGGGCTACGCACGTCGACCAGCTGCAGCTCCGGCTCCAGGCCCCGCAGCTCCGCCAGCTGTTCGATCGTGAGCCGCGAGCTCGCCTCGATCAGGTCCGGCCGGCTGCTGAACACCTGGGCAGGGTCGTCCAGCTGGCCCGCGACGCGGTCATAGCCGACTCGCGCCAGGCGCACCTTCGCCTCCAATGCGACCGCCGGATCGCCCACCAACACGACGTCCCCGTCAGGCGAGAGCACGTCGCCCGCCCATTCCGCGAACCGGCCTTGTAGCCCGACATTGACGGCGCCTCGCAGATGTCCGACCGCAAAGTCAGATGGCTCGCGTGTATCGAGGAGCACGGCACCGAGATCTCGAAGGCGTTGGACTTCATCGATGTCGATCAGGGGCGGCTCGTGCTCCTCGAGCAGTGGTCGAAGCTCGCGGTTGCGCCGGGCATCGAACTCGAAATAATGCGGTCGCAGCGGCTGGCCTTCGGTGACGAGGGCGACGAAGTCGTCCTCGCTCATGGGCTGGAGCGCGTAGTTCAGCTGGCGTTGCTCACCGATGGTGGAGCTCGTCTCGGCCGACAGCTGCTTGCCACAGGCCGAGCCAGCGCCATGAGTCGGGAAGACCCGGGTGGTGTCGGGGAGCCGAAGGAGCTTGTCGTGCAGCGATTGGTACAACGAGCGCGCCAACGCATCGGCCGATAGATCGCCGCCGGCAGAAGCCAAGAGGTCGGGGCGCCCCACGTCGCCGACGAAGAGCGTGTCGCCCGTGAGGACGCCATAGGGCACGGGGTCACGAGCGTGCTCGTATACGACGATGCAGATCGACTCGGGCGTGTGTCCCGGGGTCGCGAGGACTTGGAGGGTCACGTCGCCAAGGGAGATTCGCTCCTCGTCCCGGAGCGCCTCGATGTCGAAGTCGACCGACGCCGCTTCGCCGTAGCAGATGTCTGCGCCGGTCTGCGCAGCCAACTCAAGGTGCCCGCTGAGGAAGTCGGCGTGCAGGTGCGTCTCGATGACCCGTTCGATCCTCAGCTTCTTGGCCGCCGCCTCTTCGAGGTACACCCCGATGTCCCGCCTCGGGTCGACGACCACTGCCCGACCGGTGGTCTCGTCCGCGATCAGATAGGACGCATGGGACAGACAGGCCAGATAGTGCTGGGTCAGTATCACGTGGAACCCCCCGGCATCGGCTCACAGGGTGCTATGGAGCCTCTTACGTCAGCGAAGAGCACGGCGAGGTCGATCTCGATCCCGCTTGGCGGGAGGCAGATCGCAGCAGCTGCAGAAGGTTCTGCTTCACCCATGGTCTGATGGTACCGATCAGTTGCTCTCCCGGGTGGCGGGTTCTCGCGGGCAGGGAGCCTCGATCTGCGCGAATGGGACAGCGCGTCGATGGGATTCCCGCGGGCACACCTGACCGGCCTCACCGAGGTGAAGCGGGCCTATGACCGGGAAACGTGTTCCAGTTCGCCCAGAGCGTCCCCGCCTAAGCGAGGTTCGACAGGATCATCCGAGCGCCTCCTCGGCGTCCGCGCCAGACCCGTGGTCCTCGGGTCCCCAATGACCGAGCGATCCCGGGACAACCGCCTCCGGGCCGGTGAACGGTTGGATCCGGTCACCGTTGCGCGCCAACACTGCTCGAACGGCTCCGGTCACCGGTGCGGTCAGCTGCGACGGAAGGCAGATGCCATCGCGCAGGCACTCCTCGACCCGTCGCTCGGGCAGAAAGATGGGCGAGGCGACGCGGGCCAACTCGGTCGCCCGACTACCCTCGCCGACAACCCCGTGGAAGCCGCCCGACGCCGAGCCCGACCCCACGAGGGCCGCGACTGCGGCGGCCAGCTCGGCACGTGAGCGGCGCGACCGGGGCGCTCGGTTGACGACCGGGACGATGCAGTCGCCCGGCACGCCGATACCGAGCACGTCCCCGACGACCCTCGCCATTGAGTGGACGCCCTTCATACCTGGTCCGCCCACGACCAGCACGACATCGGCCTGGCGGAGCGCGGTCCGGCTCATGACGTTGCGCTCCTCGACGTCCAGAGAGCCTCCGTCCCGTTCACCCTCGACGTCGGCCTCCACGTCGGCCACGACCGTGGCGAAGGTATGCCGCAAGCTGGCGAAGGCTGCCTCGAACGCACGCGGACGCAGCGCAGGCCACGCCGACGATCGCCGTAGCCCGAGGAGGAGGTGGTAGCCGCGCTCCTCGACGAGGAAGGTCAGGGCCATGACGGCGTCGCGACCCGGCTGCCCGTTGCGATGCGCCTCGACCAGCTCCTGGATGCCGGGGACGATGTCGCCTGCATCGTGCAGCATCGACTGCTCGGCGCGGCGCGCGAGATCGGCGAGGATGACCGGGCCGCCGTGGCGCGTCGCCACTCCGTCTCGACGCAGAGTCTCGGTCGTGCCACCCGGCGTGCCCTCGACGAGTCCCTGGCAGAGAGCGATGGCGACCGTCGACACGCCGGTCCCCCCAGGACCGCAGACGGCGACCACCGAGCCACCGCGATCGTCGCTCGCCACCCCGTCGAGGGCCCCAAGCACCTGCTCTCCGATGGTGATGGCGGTGGCGTGGGCGGCGAGCGCCCTGAGCAGGTCCTCCCGGTCGAAGCCGTCCGAGAGCACCGCTGCCGCTCCGAGCGCCAGCCAGTCGCCGCGAGGGCGCCGTTCGTCGACAACGAGTGTCGGGCACCTCGCCCGGTTCATCTGGTCGAGGAGATCCCGGTCGAGGGCCGCGACCCTCGAGTCCACGATCGCAGCGGAGAAGGCACGGCCCGAGCCCAACCTGGCCGCCAGCTCCTCCGCCGACAGACACTTGACCAGTTCTACGGGAATCGAGGAGGCATGCGCCCACTGGGCGACCGTGCGGAACCACAACGCCCGGGGATGAGCGAGTCCGAGGATGACGTACCGGTCGTCGGCCATCAGCCGCCCGCCGGCAGCGTCAG
>DASXCO010000124.1 GCA_036491125.1 Acidimicrobiales bacterium
CGGTAGTCCTCGACCTCCTGCGGGGACGCCTTCTGCTCCAGGAGGCTGATGGCGTCGCGAAGATGCTGCAGCCCATGCTGCCTCAGCTCCTCGGCCGAGTGGTAGTGCGAGTGGTCGCGTTCGGGCTTGGCTGCGGTGATCTCGTCGAGCAGCTGGCTCTCGCCGTGCAGGCGGCGCGCTTCGGCATACGTCTTCGCCATGGCCACGGTCTCACGGAGGGTGCCGCCGCGCTGCGCGGTGACGACGATGATGCCAGCGCTCGGAGGCGCCTCGAGCACGAGCCCCCATTCCTCCGCCGTGAAGTCAGCTTTCGTGGTCATGGCTTCTCCTCCCGCCTGTAGATGAGTCGCGCTCCCTTAGTGTGGCTCGGCGGGCCATCCGGCGCACGACGCGCCTGCGCCGCCGGAATCAGCTCGTGGTCTGCTGCGGGCGCTCGTGGTAGGCGGCGAGCGGTTGGAACAGCTCGATCAGGTTCCCGGCCGGGTCTTGGAGGAGTATCTGCTTGACTCCGGCACCAGTGACGATGTCATTGCGAAAACTGGCTCCTCGGCGACGTAGTTCCTCGACGGCGGCGTCGAGGTCGGGGACCTGCAGGGCGAAGCGGTTCCAACCACCCGGCTCCGGCTGGGTCCCATCCGGCAGGACCGCGCCGCCGCCACCGCTGCCGGGGACGCTGAGAAGCAGGCGGAGGTCGCCGCTGTAGAGCATGGCGAACGCCGGTGAGGGACGAAGTTCCACGTCGAAGCCGAGGAGGTCCTGGTAGAAGTCGACGGCCTTGTCGAGGTCGTCGACGAAGTACCGCACGGTGGTAGTGGCCATGAGATCTTTCCTTTCTGGTTGCGGGTTCTCGGGCTAGCGAACGGCGCTGCCCGCCCGCTCGTGATAGCCGGGGAGGGCGTCGAACAGCTCGATCAGGTTCCCTGCGGGGTCGAGGACCAGGACCTGTCGAACGGCGACGCCCACGCTGATGTCGTTGCGGAGGCGAACCCCCCGCTCCCGGAGGACAGCGACGGTGGCGTCGAGCTCGACGACCTGCAGGGAGATCCGGTTCCAACCACCAGGCTCGGGGAGCGTCCCATCCGGCATGGCGTGCGGCTCGCCGGGGACGCTCAGCAGCAGACGGAGGTCGCCCCGGTAGAGCATGGCGAACGTCGGTGAGGGACGCAGTTCCTCCTCGAAGCCGAGCAGGTCCCGGTAGAAGTCGACGGCGTTGTCGAGGTCGTCGACGAAGTACCGCACGGTTGCGCCCCGCCCCGACGGTGGCTCGTCCTCCTGCTCGATCCGCCGCAGCAGCGCGGCGGCGAACTCGGCGCGGGGTTCGACGGGGATGACCGGTAGGCGAAGGTGGTCGAGTGGGTCGAGTGGATCGGACATCACCTCTCCTCTCCTTCCCGGTAGACGCGTCGCAGCGCCGCCTTCGCCCTCATGAGGAGCGTCTCGGTGGCGTGGACGGTTCGATCCAGGACGGCGGCGACCTCGGCGACGGGCAGGCCATCCAGGTAGCGCAGGGTGAGCGCAGCTCGCTGGTGAACGGACAGTCGGGAGAGCGCCGCGTAGGCCGCCTCCGTGTCCAGATGCTGTGGCCACGGATCATCCATCCGGTCGCAGCCCGCCTCGGCGACGGCGACGCCGCGCTCCTCGCGGCCCACCCGACGCCAGTGGTCGACCAGCTTGTGACGGGCCACGCCGATCAGCCAGGCCACGGTGAGCACCGGCGGGCTCTCGCGCCGCTGGGCGGCGACGGCGGCCATGAACGTCTCGGCGGTCAAGTCCTCCGCGACCGAGGCGCTCCCGCAGCGAGGCAGCAGGTACCCGTGGACCTGGGGGAGGGCGTGCTGGTAGATCGCCACCACCGGGTCGACCTCATCGGGCTCGGACCGAGCGCTCACACCACATCATCGCTGGGCGACCCGCCGATCCGAACATGAGCGAGGCACCGTTCAAAGTTCCGTGGTTCGGGGCTTGGTCGACGCGGTGCCGCGTTTCGACCTGATGGGCAACAGGGAGAAGGTGCCGAGGTCCACCGACCCGATCCCGGACGAGGTGGCTTGACAGGCAGCTTAAAGGCTGCATAATGGGTCATGCAGCCGTGGGGCTGCCTAAACTGCGATGGAAGATGGACGCGATATTTCGGTCTCTCGCCGACCCCAGCCGCCGACGGCTGCTCGACCGGCTCAACGAGCGCAACGGCCAGACGTTGCGGGAGTTGTGCTCCGAGCTGGACATGGCTCGCCAGTCAGTGACGAAGCACCTCGCCATCCTGGAGGCCGCCAACCTGGTCACGACCGTTCGGCGGGGTCGCGAGAAGCTGCACTACCTCAACCCGGCGCCCATCAACGACATCGCTGAGCGGTGGATTCACCGATACGACCGTCAGCGGGTGCGTGCACTCGCGGAGCTCAAGCAGGCACTGGAGGATCAGCACATGGGGCAGACCGAGTTCGTCTACGTGACCTTGATCAACGCGACGCCAGAGAAGCTGTGGCGCGCACTGACCGACCCGAGCTTTACCCTGCGCTACTGGGGCATGGGGATGTACTCGGACTGGAAGGTCGGGTCACCGATCAGGGTGCAGTGGGGACCTGGCGAGAAGATCCACGAGGGCGAGCAGGTGGTCCTCGAGTCCGAGCCCTACCGGCGCTTGTCGTACCGCTGGCACAACTACCAGCGCGAGCACGCCCCGATCTTCGGCTGGTCGGAGGAGACCTTCGCCGAGCTGGTGAAGGAGCCGTTGTCGAAGGTGACGTTCGACATCGAGCCGGTCGGCGGGACGGTCAAGCTCACGGTCACCCACGACGACTTCGAACCCGACAGCGAGATGCTGAAGGGCGTGCGCGGCGGCTGGCCTGCGATCTTGTCGAACCTCAAGACGCTGTTGGAGACCAACGAGACGTTGCCGCTCCCGTCCGAGATGACCGTCGACCACGAGGCGCACGCGGTCATGCGTGACGGCTGACCCTCATGGGGTGGGGATCTCGTCGACGGCCATCCGGTAGCCCCGACCGGGCACCGCGCAGAGCGCTTCGCCCGCGGGGCCTAGACGCCGCCGCAGCCTTGCCACGGTGGTCTCCACCGCGTGGGCGTCGACGGCGACGTCGCGCCGGCCCTGGCGGAGGAGCGCTTCCTTCGGCACCACCGCGCCCGCTCGCCGCAGCAGCCGGGCGAGGACGGCGTGCTCGCGGGGCGAGAGGTTCACGACCGACCCCTCGATCAGGACGGCTCGCCCCTGCACCACGAGCTGGCCTCGTTCGTGACGCAGCTCCCGCCGACGCTGGAAGAGGGTGTCACTGAGAGCGCGAACCAGCAGCCCGAGGCGCCCCACAGGCGGCGCCACGATGTTGCCGATGCCGGTCGCTTCGGCTCCTTCGGCACACACGGGCCCGACACAGGCGGCCACGACGCCGCGGTCGTTGAAGGCCGATCGCAGATCGTCACCGAGACCGTGGCGGTCGGCGATCGTCACAAGGTTGACGGCGGCCGGCGCGCTCGTGAACGTCACTGCGTCGAGCTGTCCGGTGCAAGCTGCCTCCGTCAGCCGCAAGGCGGGCTGGTCCTCGTCGGGTAGGCGCCACCGATACACCGGGACCTCGATGACGTCGGCACCGGCCCTTCTCAGTGTCTCAATGGCGCCCTTGTTCGGGTCGCCGTATTGCTGAAATGCCACGACCGCTCCCCCCAAGGATTGTGCGGTGAGGAGACCGATCGCCTCGTCGACACGCTCGCTGGCGACGGCCTTCCACGTCTCGACCCCGGCAACATGCAAGGCGGCGGCAGCCTTGGGGCCGCGGGCGACCGCCCGCGCTTGGACGAGCGTGGCGAGCAGCTCGTCGCCGAGTCCCCACGACTGCGCGGCCTCGAACCAGGCGCGCACGCCGATGCCGGTCGTGGCCACGACATAACTCGGCCGACGTCTGATCACCTCGAGCGTCGCCTCGCGGAGTGCAGCGTCAGAGGCGAGATAGTGAGTCGAGATGGTCGGCCCGTGCCTGACGATGGCACCGCGTCGCTGGAGCAGCTCAGCCTGCTCCTTCCACCGGCGGTCGGCAGTGATTCCGACGGTGAACCCTTGGAGCGGAAGAAGGGTCATGAGACCCAAGTCATACCAGAAGTCACGGGCGGTGCAACATTGTGTCCGCCACGTTTCCAGACTCTCTCGACCACATATTTCTGCGGGTGAGCGCCCCGTGACGGGCTGTTCGCGTGCTCGAAACAGCTCGAACACGTGGGCTCGGTGTAGTGGAGTCATGCGCCGCTTGGTCGTCGCCGGCTATGGCATGGTCGGCCACAAGCTGATCGAGACCTTGGTCGAGCGAGGAGCGACGAGCGATTGGGAGATCGTCGTCTTCGCCGAGGAGCCCCGCCCCGCCTACGACCGGGTGAACCTGAGCAGCTACTTCGCCGGCGCGACCGAGGCGGATCTGGCGCTGGCTCCGCCCGAACTCGTCGCCACCGCCGGCCTCACCTTCCATCTCGGCGACCCCATCACCGGCGTCGACACCGGGAGCAGCACTGTCACCAGCGCCTCGGGGCGGGCCTGCAGCTACGACGCGCTGGTGTTGGCGACCGGCTCGGTTCCCTTTGTCCCTCCGGTGCTCGGCCGGGAGCTGCCGGGTTGCTTCGTGTACCGCACCCTCGAGGACCTGGCGGCAATCCGGGCGTGGGCCGGCTCGGTCGCTACCGGAGCGGTCGTCGGGGGTGGACTGCTGGGTCTCGAAGCCGCCAACGCCCTGCGCAGTCTGGGCTTGGCGACGCACGTCGTCGAGTCTGGGCCCCGCCTCATGCCGACCCAGGTGGACGACGGTGGCGCCGGCGCGCTCCGGCGGCGCATCGAAGACCTCGGGGTGACCGTCCGCACCGCCAGCCAGGCGATCGAGGTCGTACCGAACGACCAGGGCGCCGTCAGTGCCCTGCGCTTCGGCGAGGGGCCCGACCTCGGTACGGACCTGGTCGTGTTCTCCGCGGGGATCCGGCCCCGAGACGAGCTCGGCCTGGCCGCCGGGCTCGAGGTGGGTGGTCGCGGTGGGATCGTCGTCGACGACGGGTGTCGCACCTCCGATCCGCGCATCTACGCCATCGGGGAGTGCGCCCTCGCCGTCGGCCGGATCTGGGGTCTGGTCGGACCCGGCTACGAGATGGCCCGGGTCGTGGCCGACCGGCTGATGGGCGAGCCGGGCGAGTTCACCGGCGCCGACTGCTCGACGAAGCTCAAGCTTCTCGGTGTGGATGTGGCCAGCTTCGGCGACGCCTTCGGGACCACCCCGGGTGCGGAGTCGATCGTGTACGCCGACGCGGTCGACAACGTGTACCAGCGGCTCGTGGTGGGCGACAGGGGTCGGCGGGTGCTCGGCGGGGTCCTCGTCGGCGACATATCGCCGCACCAGGTGCTGTCCCAGATGGCGCGGGGCGACCTGCCCACCCCGGCGCACCCGCAGGACCTGCTCGGACCCGGTCGGGAAGGGCGTGGATCCGCTCCGGGAGTCGGCGACCTGGCACGAACGGCGCGGGTGTGCAGCTGCAACAACGTGAGCAAGGGGGTCATCTGCGACGCCATCGTGTCGGACGGGCTCACCGCCGTCGGGCAGGTGAAGGCGGCCACGAGGGCCGGCACGGGCTGCGGCGGCTGCGTCCCGCTCGTCACCGACATCCTGAAGGACGAGCTCGTGAAGGCGGGCGTCGCCGTCGACGACCACCTGTGCGAGCACTTTCCGCTCAGCCGCCAGGAGCTGTTCGACATCGTCCGGATCGCGCGGGTGCGATCGTTCGCCGGGCTGCTGGCGACGCACGGTCGGGGGCGGGGTTGCGACATCTGCAAGCCCGCGGTGGCCTCGATGCTCGCCTCGCTGGGCAGCGGCCACCTCCTCGACGGCGAGCAGGCGTCGCTGCAGGACACCAACGACCACTTCCTGGCCAATCTCCAACGCAACGGCACCTACTCGGTCGTGCCTCGCGTGCCCGGAGGCGAGATCACGCCGCGCCAACTCGTGACCATCGGCGAGGTCGCCCAGGAGTTCGACCTCTACACGAAGATCACGGGAGCCCAACGCATCGACATGTTCGGCGCCAGGGTGGAGCACCTTCCCCGAATCTGGGAGCGACTGATCGATGCTGGCCTGGAGTCCGGCCACGCCTACGGCAAGGCGCTTCGGACGGTGAAATCTTGCGTCGGCCATACGTGGTGCCGCTACGGCGTGCAGGACTCGACGGGGCTGGCGATCCAGCTCGAGCTTCGCTACCGCGGCCTCCGTGCCCCGCACAAGATCAAGGCCGCAGTGTCGGGCTGTGTCCGCGAGTGTGCCGAGGCCCAGGGCAAGGATTTCGGGGTCATCGCCACGGAGCGGGGTTGGAATCTCTACGTCTGTGGCAACGGGGGAGCGCGGCCGCAGCACGCTGTCCTCTTCGCGGAGGATCTCGACACCGAAACGCTGATCCGTTACCTGGACCGCTTTCTGATGTACTACATCCGCACCGCGGATCGGCTCGAGCGCACTGCGCCCTGGCTGAACAAGCTCGACGGCGGCGTCGACTATCTCCGCAGCGTGATCGTCGATGACTCCCTTGGGGTCGGCGAGGAACTCGAGTCGGAGATCGAACGACACGTCGCCGAGTACCGGTGTGAGTGGCAGGAGACGCTCGACGATCCGAACCGCCGGCGGAGGTTCCGCACCTTCGTCAACAGCGACGAGTCCGATCGCGACATCGTGTTCGAGCGTGAGCGGGGTCAGCCCCGGCCCCGACCCCCGCACGACTCGGACGACGCAGGCGACCGATCCGGGCCCGATCCCGTCCTGGTCGGCATCTCCGGTCGCCGCTCGAATGGGGAGGGATGAGTGACCTGCGATGGGTGGCCGTCTGCGAGCTGGACGACCTCGTACCACAGCGGGGCGTTGCCGCCCTGCTCGAGGGCAGACAGATCGCGCTGTTTCGCGTGATGCCGGAGGACGAGGTGCTCGCCATCGCCAACCGTGATCCGTTCAGCGAAGCCAACGTCCTGGCCCGGGGCATCGTCGGCTCCGTCGGCGACACCGTCGTCGTCGCCTCGCCAATGTACAAGCAGCATTTCGACCTGCGGGCGGGCCGCAGCATCGAGCACCCCGACGTGGCTGTGGACACCTTTCGGACGCGGGTCTGCCGCGGCGTCGTCGAGATCGGCCTCAGGTGGTGACCAACGGTGAGTCGGACTCGGCCGCGCCGGCGAGGTTCCGCCGCGTCCAGCGGGTGCCCGAGGCCTGGCCGGTGCTCCACCTCGAGGCCGACATCCCCGGATGGGCCGGGCTCGACGTGGGCGGGCTCGTACGGGCCCCTCGGCGGTTCGACCTTGGCGACCTCCAGAACCTCGGATCCGACGACCACCATGTCGCCGTGCACTGCGTGTGGGGCTGGTCGCGTCCCCATGCCCGGTGGCATGGCATCTCGTTGGCGCGGCTCCTCGACGCAGTGGGCGTCGACGAGCGCGCCACCCATGTCGTCGTCGAGTCGGCCTCCGACAGCTACTCCTCGTGCCTGCCGCTCGTGGACGCGCGGGAGGGTGTGCTCGCATGGACCCGCGACGGTGCCCCCCTGGCACCGGAGGCCGGCGGTCCGCTGCGCTACGTCGGTCCCTCCTCCTTCTGGGGCTACAAGGGCGTGAAGTGGGCAGCCCGCGTGGGCGCGACGGACCATTTCGTCCCCGGCTTCTGGGAGTCCAAGGTGGCTGATCCGGTGGGCCGTGTACCTGTGGAGGTGGAGTTGCCATGATCAGCCTCGAAGCCCTGACCGCCCAGCGCGGGGTCCGTCACCGCGACTGCCGGACTTGCCGACACCTCGAGCCCCAGGGCGACGGCCTCAACTACGGATGGTGCGGCGCCCACGAGATGTTCGTGAAGTTCTACCACCCACCGGGTGAGTTCTGGTCCCAGTGTCAGTTCAAGGCGATCGCCAGAGAGCGGACGTCAATGCCGCGCCGCCAAGCGGCGATCGACGGCGCGCAGGACGAAGAGAAGTGACCATGAGTACAAGGCGGCGTTCGCGCTCCAGAAGGAGATCGGGATCGAGATCAGGAACACTGCTGGCACCATCAGCCAGTTCTCGTGACGCCGGACCTCACGGCGGCCGAGGTCGGACAGCAGCCCCGCCCGGATGGCGTGGACGACAAGGATCCTGGCGACGATGGAGACGATCGTCACCGTCAGCGCGTACAGGATGATGGCTGCGGGCTGGTGTCCGTAGAGCCCGAGGATCCGCGTCGGGAAGGGCAGGAACGCCACCAGGCCGAGGTACACGAGATTGATCACCGTGAGCGCGGTGTCGATGTGGTCGACGCCGCGAAAGAAGATGTGGTGACGGACCCAGAGCAGCCCGATCACGGCGAAGCCCAGGGCGTACGAGAAATACTCCTGTCCGTGGTCCAGCAGGCGGCTTCCGAGCACCCCCTGGTGCCCCGCCCCCAGCGTGGGAACGCCGATGTTGAGCACGAGGAGGGTCAGCGCGATGGCGAACACCCCGTCGCTGAGCGCCACGGTGCGGTCGTAGTCGAACCTTCGCTCGGCGGGGTCCTCGGCCTCGGAGCCCGCGGAGCCGGTCGAGTCGGGAGTGGCCGCCTCGCCGCGGTCGGGCATCGAAGCAGAGTATGGCTGGTCGGACCTGCTCGCTCGGGGAGGCGGCGGCCTCGACCCGGACCAAAGGGGGGCAATCTGGCACCCGCTGTGACTTCCGCCACTCGATGATCGCCGTCCAGCTCGGTTCATCGGCGGGTCGCCGGGGAAGGACTAGTCGGGGAATGAACAGTCGATCCCGAAACGTTGCGCGCGCAAAGCGGTTCGCGTCAGTCACAATGGAGTCCTGCGAGAGTGCAGGCGGCTCCCCGACGAGCGAGGAGGTCAATCCGTGGTGGACCAGATCATTCGACTCTTGGACCAGAGAATCGACGACTTCCTCAGTTCGCGCGACCCCGTGATCTCGGCCAGCCGAGTCATCGACCCCCTCCTGGAGATCTGGGGCCTGGCTTCCGAGGTGGATCCTTCGGTCGCCGTTCCGGTGGAGCGGCTGCTCACGGCCCTCGTCGGCCGGGAGCTCACGACCCTGGATGAGCTGACCGGGGCCATGGATGAGGTTCGGGCGGCCGTGGCCGCCCAGGCCCTTCCGACCGGCGTCTGATCTCGCCTCCGGCGCCGCCCGACGTCGGGCGAAAAGGGAGCTAGCCGGGCTGTGCGGCCCGTTGCCCCGGATCCTGGGGCACCGCCGGACGGGGGCCCGAGCGGCCGTTGCTGCGCCAGCGCCGACTGCCGACGACCAGCAGGTTGGCGATGACGGCCAGAGAGCGCCTCGACGTCCTGTGGGTCCGGCGTGGGCGGGTGGAGGCGGTACCCGGGCGGTGCGAGCCGGGCGGCCTGACGGCGGGAGCTCGCGGTGCCGACGTCGGGGAGGCGTCGTCGGTGGGGTCGTCGAACTCGCTGGGAGGCGGTGCCGGGTCCGGGCCTCGCGGCAACGCCAGGGGACCGGCGGCCAAACCGAGCAGACCGATCCCGCACACCGTGCAGTACCGCTGGGCAGGTTGGACCACGTGGCCGTTCGGACAGAGCCCGGGCATCGACACCCCGCACTGGGTGCAGTACAGGTGGGCCGCGTCGACGTCGTGACCGTTGGGGCAGACCGCTGGCACGCTCAGTCCACATTGGGTGCAGAACCGGTTGCCGGCAGCCACCTCGTGGCCGTTGGCGCACCGACCTGGCATCCGGGCTCCGCACTCGGTGCAGAAGCGGTTGCCGGGGTGGACCTCATGACCATTGACGCACCGAGCCTGCATCGCCAACCCGCAATAGGTGCAGTAGCGATTCCCCGGATCCACCTCGTGGCCGTTGGCGCACAGACTTGGCATCCGGGCACCGCATTCGGTGCAGAACCGGTTGCCCGGATGGACCTCGTGCCCTCTCACACAGTGACCGGCCAGGCGCGCTCCGCACTCGGTGCAGAACCGGTTGCCCGCCCTCACCTCGTGGCCGTTCAGGCACATGGCCCATCGCCCCACGTGGACCAGGGTAGTCAGACTCCCCGCCAGGGGGACTACATTCGGGTGACGCCCGGACCGGTCCGCGGCGGCGGGCTCCTGGGCCACGCGGTCGGGGACGGGCACTAGGTTCTGTCCGTGCGATTGAGCAACGGCCCGATCGAGGCGGTGCTGCTCGACGCGGGCGGAGTCCTCCTGCTTCCCGATCCGGCCGAGCTGCGACGGTTGCTGGCGCCCTTCGGCGGGACGCCCGATGACGAGACGTGCCGGCGGGCGCACTACGCGTGCATGCGCGAGGTCGATCGCCTCGGAGGAGCGGATTGGCCGGTCGTCGACCGCGTACTGGCTCGGGTAGCCGGGGTGGCGGAGAACCGCCTCGACTGGGCCGTGTCCGTCGTCGAAGAGGTATATCTGCGCCTTCCGTGGGTACCCGTCCGCGATGCAGCCGAGTCGCTTCTCGAGCTGCAGGCGGCCGGCTATCCCCTGGCGGTCGTGTCGAACGCCACCGGGACCATGGAGCAGCAGCTGGCCGACCATCAGATCTGCGCCGCGGATGGTGGCTCGGCCGCCCAGGTGGCGGTGGTGGTCGACTCGGACGTGGTCGGGGTGGAGAAGCCCGATCCGGCGATCTTCGGTATCGCCCTCGAGGCCCTGGGCCTCCCGCCTGACGACTGCATCTACGTGGGCGACACGGTCCACTTCGACGTCAACGGGGCACGGGCAGCTGGGCTCAGCCCGGTGCACCTCGATCCGTACCGATGGTGTCCCGGCGCCGACCATGCGCACGTGAGCTCGCTCGCCGAGCTGGCGCGAGCGCTGATCCCGATGGCATCACCGCCGGCCCGCCCGACGACGGGGGATACCGGCGCCTCGGGAGGTCGGTGACGATCTCGACCCCGAGGTCGGCGACCACCGCCGCCCGCACCACCCCGTCGTGGATAACCGGATGGCGATGCACCGCGCTGCTCGTGCTCGTCGCGGTGGCGGCCCGGGTGGCGTACTGGAAGCTCGCCATCCCCGGCTACCACCCCATCAGTGACGCGGGCCAGTACTCGGAGCTGGCCTGGAACGTCGCCCACGGCAAGGGCCTGGAAATGGTCTTCCCCGCCCTCACCCCTCACCCCTCGGCCTTCCGCCCGCCCGTCTACCCGCTTCTCCTGGGCTTCTGGTATTTCGTCTTCGGGTCATCAGTCGGCGCCGGGCAGGCGTTCAGTGTCGTGACCGGCGTCGCCGCGGTGCTCCTCACCGCGCGCCTGTCCCGTCGCCTTGCGGGCCCCGTCGCCGGTGTGGTCGCTGGCCTGGCCGTCGCTGTCTACCTGCCTCTGGTGGCCGACGACGTGACGCTGCTCACCGAGTCGCTGTCGATGGTCCTGCTGGCCGGCACTCTCCTGCTGCTCGTCGAACGACGGCCGGTGCTCGCCGGCCTGACCTCCGGGCTGCTCATCCTCACGCGGCCCAGCGCTCAGGGCTTCGCTCTCGTCGCCGTGCTGTGGCTGTGGTGGACGGTGGGTTGGCGCCGGGCGCTCTACTTCCTGGCCGCGGTCGCCCTGCTCTTCGCCGGGTGGGTCATCCGCAACGAGATCCAGCTGGGCTCTCCGGTGACGTTCACGTCCAACGGCTTCAACCTGGCTGCCATGTACTCCACCCAGGCGCAGCAGACCGGCGGGTTCGTGGATCCCGTCTTCGACCCGCGGTTCCGAGACCTGCGTCTCCTGCAGTTCGACGAGGTGAAGTGGAGCCGGACGCTGACCGACCGCGGCATCGCCGGGCTCGAGCACAACCCGTTGTACGTGTTCAACGTGGTCGGCTCGAACAGCAAGGCCTGGTTCGAGCTCGTCCCGACCACCGGTGACTCGGCCGAGCGTCTCGACGGACGCAACATCACCGTGCGCCACTGGGCGCTACCGGAGTTCTACCTCTTCACGGTGGGAGGCATCGCCGGGCTGGTCGTGACCCGCAGGCAGCGCAGCACGGTTCTGCTCATCGCCGTGAGCCTGTACTTCACCGCCGCCAGCCTGGTCCTGCTGGCGCCGCCCCGATTGCGGGCCCCGTTCGATCTGATCAACTGCGTCGGGCTCGGGCTCCTGGCCGCGTGGTGGTGGCAACGTCGCCACAGGGTGGAGGAGCCAGCCGTCGATCCAGGCGTGACGGAGGAGCAGCCTCCGCCCCCCGGGGAGCGGTCGCTCTCACGACCCTCGCCCTGACTGGCGGTCCGGCCGTGGGTGTCTCAGGCGCCGATGACGTCGGGGCGGCCGAGCCCGCCGACCTCGCACAGGGCGAAGTAACCGTCGCGGATCACGCCGGCGTCGACCACCGACGTCACGTTGCCCTCGGCGTCGAGGTCGAGGTTGGCGCCGTGGATGGCGAACCACACGTCGGTCAGGCCCTGCACGTCGCTCGGGACGGTGAGGGTGTGGATGGACCCGGCCGGCTCGTAGAGGTAGGAGCCAGGGGTGTTGACCTCCGGGTACTCGAGGTACTTCCAGCTCCCGGCCAGGGTCACGGCGTGCACCGGTCCGGTGTGCTTGTGCGTGGGGATCGTGGTGCCGGGCTCGAAGCGCGACCTGACGACCCACAGGCCCTGTTCCACGTCGATCTGCAGCAGCTGTATGTGCACCCCTCCGCCGGTATCCACGAAGGGGAGGTCGTCCTCGGCCCGGTGGAGGGCCCTCGGGAGGTCGATGGTGGTCATCGCCCGACTGTAGCTTTGCGTCCGACGGCCGGCCCGGGAGGCCGGCCCGAGGAGAACGGCCGGCCCGGGAGGCCGGCCCGAGGCCGGAGAACGGAGGTCCGGGTGTTCCAGCTTCGCTTCGATCTGCGGGTCCCCCCAGTCGCCACCACGACGCACGATCAGCTGTACCGGGAAGCCATGGACATGGTGGGCTGGGCTGACGAGCGCGGCTTCATGGGCATCGTCCTGTCGGAGCACCACGGTGTGGACGACGGCTACATGAGCTCGCCCCTCACGCTGGCTGCCGGCATGCTCGGGCGGACAAGGCACCTCCTCTGCACGATCGCGGCCCTGCTGGTCCCCTACCACGACCCGCTCCGCCTCGCCGAGGAGGTGGCCTGCCTGGACCTATTGTCCGGTGGCAACCGTCTCGTGCTCATCATCGGTCTCGGCTATCGCGAGTCGGAGTTCGAGATGTTCGGCAAGGATCGTTCCCGCCGGGGCCGGCTGGTCGAGGAGGCCGTGGACACGATGCTCCAGGCCTGGACCGGCGAGCCCTTCGAGTACCACGGGCGGACGGTACGGGTGACGCCCCGGCCGGTCACCCGCCCTCATCCCACGATGATGATCGGCGGCTCGGCGGACATCTCCGCTCGCCGTGCAGCCAGGTTCCACCTCCCGTTCATGCCGCCCCTTGCTGACAACGCTCTTGCCCAGGCCTATTACGAAGAGGCCGAGCGGGTCGGCTTCGCGTCGCCCTTCGTCGTGATGCCTTCGGGTCCTGGCGCCGTCATCGTCTCCGACGATCCGGAGCGGGTCTGGCACCAGATCGGGCCGCACACGCTCTACGACGCCCAGACCTACGCCAGCTGGCAGTACGCGGACCAACGCTCGTCGTGGAGCATCGAGGCCCAGGACGTCGCCGGCGTCCGGGCCAGCGGCCAGTACCAGGTCGTGACCCCGGATGAGTGCGTCAAGCTCGCCCGGGAGCATGCGTCGGTCACCCTCCACCCACTCGTCGGGGGCATCGATCCGGCGATCGGCTGGGAGAGCCTCCAGCTGGTCGTGGACAAGGTCATGCCGGAGCTGGCCCCCGCCTGATATCCGACGAGCGGGGGCGGAATGGAGCCTCGCCCGGGGCGGCGAAACCGCCGGGAGTAGAGCCGGCGGCGGGGAACGATGGTGGTTGCCCGGGCGTTCTACCGAGCGAGGACGTCGCCATCAGAGAGGGAAACAAACCATGTTGTTTGGTCGGCACAAGACCGACATGCCGGACGAGAGCCGGGCGCTCGCCGGGAGGATGGGGCAGATGCCCGTTCCCGACCGTCATTTCGTCAACGGCAACCCGCTCGAGCCTCCGTTCCCCGAGGGTCTGGAGCAGGCGGTGTTCGGCATGGGTTGCTTCTGGGGGGAGGAGCGGAAGTTCTGGGAAGCCGAAGGGGTCTTCACCACCGCCGTCGGCTACGCCGGGGGCTTCACGCCCAACCCGACCTACGAGGAGGTCTGCTCGGGACGCACTGGCCATGTCGAGGTGGTACTGGTCGTGTTCGACCCGAAGCGCACCAGCTACGAGGCGCTGCTGCGGATCTTCTGGGAGGGCCATGACCCGACCCAGGGCATGCGCCAGGGCAATGACGTCGGCACCCAGTACCGCTCGGCCATCTACACCTATTCTCCCGCCCAGCAGAAGGCGGCCGAGAGCTCCAGGGACGCCTACCAGGAGGTGCTGACGGCGGCCGGGCACGGCCCGATCACGACCGAGATCCGAGAGGCGCCTGCCTTCTACTACGCCGAGGACTACCACCAGCAGTACCTGGCCAAGAATCCCCATGGCTACTGCGGCATCGGAGGAACCGGCGTCAGCTGCCCGACCGGGCTCGTCTCGTGACCTGAGCGTCTCCCGGACCAGTCCTCAGCCCCAGCCCAGCTGGGTGAGCCTGGCGTCGTCGATGCCGAAGTGGTGGGCCACTTCGTGCACGACCGTGCGGCGGACCTGCCGGACGACCTCCTCTTCGGTCTCAAAGGCGGCGCAGATGGTCTGGCGGAAGATCGTGATCCGGTCGGGCATGACCATGCCGGAATAGCCCGAACTGCGCTGAGTGAGCGGGATGCCCTCGTACAGGCCGAGCAGATTGCCCCGGCGCGACCGCTCCTCGACGAAGACCGAGACGTTGTCCATGGCCCGGCCCAGCTCGGCCGGCAGCCCGTCGAGGGCCTCGGCCACGAGCTCCTCGAAGCGGGCGTCCGAGACCACGACCATGGGACCAGCATCCCACCAGTCCTGCTGTAGGGCTCCCTGGCGGGCGCAGGCCCGCGGGAGGGGGTTTCGGTCCGGGAAACCGAGGAACGAGGGGCGAGCGTGGCGAATATAGGGAACGTCCACGACGCGCCTGGGTGGGCGGGGCCCACCGGCGGGCGATGCCCTCCAGGACCTCGAGACGGTCTACCCTCGCCGCCACCACCCCGCCCATGGCCTTCCTGTGAATCTCGTCGACATCGTCCTCCTGGTTCTCCTGATCGCCTCGATCGTCCACGGCGTTCGGCTCGGCGCTGCGATCCAGGTGCTGTCGTTCGGCGGCTTCTGGCTGGGTCTGTTCCTGGGCGCGCTGCTGGCGCCGACGATCGCCAACGCCGTGTCCGGCTCGGTCGCCAAGGCCACCGTCTCGCTCGTGGTCGTCTTCGGGATGGCGGCGATCCTCGGCGGCATCGGCCGCGTGTTCGGCGTCCGCCTCTGGCGCCTGCTCTCCCGGGCCCGGCTGGCCGCTGCCGACGCCGGACTGGGCGCCGTGATCGCCTTCGTCGCCACCCTGCTCGCCTCCTGGCTCGTGGCCAGCATCCTGGTCAGCGCCCCATCCCCCCGCTTGAGCGCGGAGATCCGCGGCTCGGCGATCCTCGGTGCGCTGGACGGGGTCCTGCCACCGGCCCCCTCGGTGTTCGCCCGCATCCAGAAGCTCATCAACACCGAGGGCTTCCCCACCGTCTTCGCCCAACTGCCGCCCGCCACCACGGGCCCGGTCGCCTTGCCGACGGCGCCGGCCCTGCGAGCGGCCACGCTGGCCGCGTCGCCATCCACCGTGAAGGTGCAGGGCGTCGGGTGTGGGCAGATCCAGGAGGGCTCCGGCTTCGTCGTGGCGCCGAACCTGGTGGTCACCAACGCCCACGTGGTCGCCGGCATTCTCAGCCCCAGGGTCTACGACCAGGCCGGGTCCCACCGCAGCGTGCCCGTCCTCTTCGACCCCGCCTTCGACCTCGCCGTGCTGCGCACGACCGGGCTCAACGACCCGCCCTTACGCCTGATGGCCAACAACGTGGGGCGAGGCACCCAGGGGGCCGTCCTCGGCTTCCCCGGGGGTGGGCCCTTCGACGTCGAGCCGGCCGGGGTGCTGCAGGAGTTCGACGCCACCGGACGTGACATCTACGGACAGGGTCTCACCACCCGGCCGGTCTACGAGCTGCAGGCGGTGGTCCGGCCGGGCAACTCCGGCGGCCCGCTGGTCGAGCCGGACGGCACCGTGATCGGCGTGGTCTTCTCCCGCTCGGCTTCCGATCCCAACATCGGCTACGCCCTCGCCTCGCCCGGAGTTGGCACGAGGGTCCACCAGGCCGAGGCCACGACGACCCCGAGCGGCACCGGCGCCTGCGCCGGCTGAGCGTGTCGGCGGCGTCGCCGCTGGTACCACCGGCTCGGGCAGGCCGTCGGTAAGGTTGCCCCGTGGCCCTGCGCATCGAGGACTACGGGATCATCGGCGACACCCACACGGCGGCGCTGGTCGGGCGCGATGGCTCGATCGACTGGTTGTGTGTTCCCCGCTTCGACTCCGGGGCGTGCTTCGCCAAGCTCCTGGGCGACGAGGGGAACGGCTACTGGCGGCTCGCCCCGGCGGGGCCGGTGCGCGCCACCCGACGCCGCTACCGGGGCGACTCTCTGGTGCTCGAGACCGAGTTCGACACCGACGAGGGGACGGTCCGCCTCGTGGACTGCATGCCGGTGCGGGAGGAGTACCCCGAGGTGACCCGGCTGGTGGAAGGGGTCCGAGGCCGGGTCGCGATGCGAATGGAGCTGGTGATCAGGTTCGACTACGGACGCATCCTGCCCTGGGTGCGACGGGTCGACGGACGGCTCGTCGCCACCGCCGGCCCCGAGGCGGTCTCCCTGTGGACGCCTCTCCACACCCGAGGCGAGAACTTCACCACGGTCACCGACTTCTCGATCGGAGAGGGGCAGCGGGTCCCCTTCGTGTTCATCTCGTACCCCTCGAACGAGTCGCCCCCCCGTCCGTCGGATGCGCACTACGTCGTCCTGGAGAGCGAGCAGTACTGGCAGAACTGGTCGGACGCCTGCAACTACACCGGGCGATGGGGTGAGGAGGTCGGCCGCTCGCTGCTCACGCTCAAGGCGCTTACCTACGCGCCGACCGGCGGCATCGTGGCCGCCGCCACCACGTCGCTGCCGGAGCAGCTGGGCGGGATACGCAACTGGGACTACCGCTACTGCTGGCTCCGCGATGCCACCCTCACCCTCGACTCGCTCATGGTGGCCGGCTACCAGGAGGAAGCGGAGTCGTGGCGGGACTGGCTCCTGCGGGCCGTGGCCGGCGACCCGGCCGATCTCCAGATCATGTATGGGCCGGGCGGCGAGCGCCGGCTGGACGAGTACGAGGTCAGCTGGCTGGGCGGCTACGAGGGAGCGAGTCCTGTGCGGGTGGGCAACGCCGCGTCCGACCAGTACCAGCTCGACGTCTACGGCGAGGTGATGGACGCCCTCTACCTCGCCCGGGAGCGCGACATCGATCCCGTCCCGGCGGCGTGGGATCTCCAGCTCGAGCTGATGGAGTTCCTCGAGACGGGATGGCGTGAGCCCGACGACGGCATCTGGGAGATGCGCGGCCCGCGACGCCACTTCACCCATTCCAAGATGATGGCGTGGGTGGCCATGGACCGGGCCATCAAGAGCGTCGAGCGCTTCCCCCGGGTCGAGGGTCCGGTCGACAAGTGGAAGGCGTTGCGCCAGGAGATCCACGACGAGGTGTGCGCCAAGGGCTGGAACGCTGATCTGGGTGCCTTTACGCAGTACTACGGGGGAGATGAGCTCGACGCCAGCCTCCTCATGATGGCGCTGGTGGGGTTCCTTCCGGCGACCGACGCCCGGGTGTCGGGAACGATCGACGCGATCTCGCGCCAGCTGATGGTCGACGGCCTCGTCCTGCGCTACAAGGCGGAGAGCTCGTCCCATGTCGACGGCCTGACCGGAGGAGAAGGGGCCTTTCTTCCCTGCACCTTCTGGCTGGCCCAGAACCTCGCCCTCAGCGGGCGCGAGACCGAGAGTCTGGCGCTGTTCGAGCGGCTGCTGGGACTGGCCAACGACCTGGGCCTCTTCGCCGAGGAGTACGACACCAAGGCAGGCCGCCAGGTGGGCAACTTCCCCCAGGCCTTCACCCACATGTCACTGGTGAGCGCCGCCCAGAGCCTGTCGGACGTCCACAGCCGGGACTCCGCCAAGGCCAAGTAGGGAACACCTGGCAAGCGCGATGCCCGTCGTGCCATCGCACCCGCCACGCTAACGTCGGTGGTCATGGCGACGACCATCGCGCCGGGGGTGACCGAGATCGACACCCGGCTCGGAGGCTGGGACCACGTCACCGCCGGCTATCTGATCGGCGGGCCGGCGCCGGTGCTGGTGGAGACCGGCAGCCAGAGCTCGGTCCCCGTCCTCCTCGCCGCCCTGGACGAGCTCGGGATGGCTGCGGACGACCTGGCCGGCGTCGCTGTCACCCACATCCACCTCGATCACGCCGGCGGGGTCGGCGACGTGGCCAAGGCGTTCCCGCGGGCGACCGTCTACGTGCACGAGAAGGGTGCTCGTCACCTGGTCGACCCGGCACGGCTGGTCGACTCGGCCTCCCGCGTCTACGGCGACCTCCTCGACTCCCTCTACGGTCGCCTCGACCCGACTCCGTCGGAGCGGATCCATGTCCTTGGCGACGGAGAGGCGATCCCGGTCGGCGACGGCCGGGTCCTCACGGCGATCGACTCACCCGGTCACGCCCGGCACCATCTGGGCCTGCACGACTCCCAGAGCGGGATCCTGTTCGCCGGTGACGCCGTCGGCGTGCGGCTGCCCGACGCGGGCGTGCTGCGTCCAGCCGCGCCGCCTCCTGATTTCGACCTCGACCTGGCCCTGCGCTCGCTCCACCGCTTCGCCGAGCGTCGGCCCGCGGCGCTGGCGTTGGCCCACTACGGCGTCCTGTCCGAGCCGGAGGACCTGCTGGCCGAGGCGGAGGTGACCCTCCGAGCGTGGGCGGAGGAGGCCGAGCGGGCCTGGCGCCAGGGCCATGACATCGCGGAGGCTCTGAGCAGCGCCTTCGGCGCCGATCTCGATGCGGTCGACCCGACCCAGCGAGAGAAGCTGGAGACGCTCAACGGGGTTCACTCGAACGCGGCGGGGTTGAGGCGGTGGCTAGAGTCCCGCCCGGAGCCGGAGCAGCCGACCTGAGGCGGCAGGACCCGGAATTCACTCTGGACATGGGGCTTGGGAGGATGAGGCGATGAACGGTCACCGGCTGACACTGATCGCAGCCACGATCGCCCTGGCGGCAACGGCGGCCTGCTCGTCGGTCCAGAACATCCCGGTCCAGTCGGCGTCCGGGTCGTCAGACTCCCCGCCCGCAGGCGGACCGGTGGCGGCGACGGTCACGCTGGTCAACACCAGCTTTGCGCCGGCGGTCGTGGCCATCAGCGCGGGCCAGACCGTCGAGTGGAAGTGGGACGACGGTCAGGTCCCCCACAACGTGACCTTCGACACGTTCCACAGCACGACCAAGGTCGCCGGCACCTACTTCCACACCTTCAACACGCCGGGCGTCTACAGCTACCGCTGCACCATCCACATCAACATGACCGGTACCGTCGTCGTCAGCTGAGCACCGGGGTTAGGTGACGCGGGCATTTCCGCCTGCTCACACGATCGAGCGGGTGGCAGTGAGCAGGCTGATGTGCGGATACAAAGGCTCCGTAACCCGGCCGAAACATGCCTCCGCTTGAGTACCTGGCATGACCGATACGCACCTCTCGCGACAGCGACCGACCGCGCCGCCCGCGTCCGCCGGCCCGACGGCATCCGGGTGGCGAGGTCGCTGGATCGATCACTGGCGGCCGGACGACGAACTGTTCTGGTCGACCGGTGGCGAGAAGATCGCCCGCAAGAACCTCGCGTTATCGATGTTCGCCGAGCACCTCGGCTTCAGCATATGGGTGATCTGGACGATCGTCGTCCTCAACCTCGCCAACATCGGCATCAAATTGTCAGTGTCCGAGCTCTTCCTGCTCACGTTGGTTCCGAACCTGATCGGCTCGATGCTGCGCATCCCCTACACCTTCGCCATCCCGCGCTTCGGCGGGCGGGCGTGGACCACGGTGAGCGCGGCGCTCCTGTTCGTGCCGACCTTGCTGCTCGCCATCGTGGTGCCCAGCGGTTGGCTGCTGCACCAGACCCACGACACGCAGCTGTGGGTGCTGTTCCTGTGCGCGGCGACGGCGGGTGTCGGTGGTGGCAACTTCTCGTCTTCGATGGCCAACATCTCGTTCTTCTATCCGGAGCGCAAGAAGGGCTGGGCCCTCGGTCTGAACGCCGCCGGCGGCAACCTGGGCGTCGCCACTGCCCAGCTCTTCGTCCCGCTCGTCGTCATCGTCGGCATCCCGGCGGCGGCCGTGAAATTGACCAAGCACCACGTGCACATGGCCTACGCGGGCCTGATATGGCTTCCACTGATCGCGCTCGCCGTGGGGGGCGCCTGGCTGTATATGGACAGCCTCAGAGAAGCCAGGGCGGACAAGAGGTCCTACGTGGCGTCGCTCCGCTACCCCCACACGTGGATCATGTCGTTCCTCTACATCGGGACCTTCGGCTCGTTCATCGGATTCTCGTTCGCTCTCCCGCTCGTCATCAAGAACACGTTTCCCGAGTTCCTCGCCCATCATTCCTTCATCGCCAACTACCTCGCCGGCCTGGGGTTCATGGGTGCCCTCGTGGGGTCGCTCGCCCGGCCCATCGGCGGGTGGCTGTCGGACAGGGTGGGAGGGGCGCGTGTCACCCTCGCCGTCTTTGTCGGGATGGCGGTCTTCACCATCTTCGCCATCGACGGCGTCCAAACCCGAAGCTTCGGCCTGTTCTTCGGCGCCTACATGGTGATCTTCCTGCTCGCGGGTGTAGGCAACGGGTCGACGTACAAGATGATCCCGAACATCTTCTCGCTTCTCGGCCGCAAGGAAGCCTTCGACAAGGGCATCGACGTGAAGGATGCCGCCGTCGAGTTCAAGCGGCGGGCCGCGGCCGTCATCGGCATCGCCGGCGCCATCGGCGCCTTCGGAGGCGTGCTCATCCAGGTCGCGTTCCGCCAGGCCAGCCTGGACGTGTCAGCTCTCGTGACGGCAGCGAAGACGCCGGCCGCGAAGGTCGCCGTCGCCGCGGCCCACTCGGACTGGTCGGTCCCCGCCCTCTGGGTGTTCGTCGGTGCCTACGCCGTCTTCGCCCTGGTCACGGTCGCCGTGTACGTGCTTCCCAGCAGCGGCCGGGTGAAGAGCCGCAGCCTTGCCGACGCCTCGGTGTGACGACGTTGCTATGTCAGGGGCTCGGAGGTGGTGCTGAACGCGGGCCGGAGATGGGCGGCGTCGTTGTAGCCGCGGATGACCCAGCGTTCTCCCGTCACGACGAGGTGGGAGATGGCGCCATTGTCCGACCCCGTGAAGGCGAGTGCCCGGGACCCGCACGCCTGGGCGAGGATCTGGCCGATCGTCCCACCATGGCTGAACACGGCGACGCACTGGTCATGGTGGCGGTCGGCGATCCTCTCGACCGCGCCCCGGACCCTGGCGGCAAACGCCTGAGCGGGCTCCGCGCCGGGGATGATGTCCCAGCGCTGCTCGGCGAACACCCGCGGCAGGATGGGATGTCCCTCGGCGACGTGGCGGCGTAGGGCGCCGCCCTCCCATTCCCCGAGGTAGACCTCCCGCAGGTCGGGTTCGACGATCGGCGACAGCCCGAGGCGCTCGGCGAGGGGGGCCGCCGTCTGGACCGTGCGGCGCAGGGTCGTGACGTAGATGGCGGTGATGTCTTCCGCCTGAAGCCGCCCCGCCACTCGCTGGGCCTGCTCGAAGCCCTCGGGGTGCAGGCCGGGATCGCCCTGGCCGTCCACCATGGCGAACGGCTCACCGGGGCGAGCCGGCTCGGACTCACCGTGCCGGATGAGCAGCAGCTCGGTCGCCCCTGACGGGCGGACGAAGCGACTTTGGCGGTACTCGTTGGTCTGGCTCACGGACGCTCCTGCGACTCGCCCTGGCGACGCAGCGCGGGGAGCGTAGCCGACGCATCTGCAGGCCAGGTCGGCGGCGGGCCGGATCGGGACCGGCACTTGCGGCGTCGGCGATTTGTCACCACCATGGCGGGCGTCGACAGGGGGGGTTCTGGCCAAATGGCTGCGTGGGTGCTGGCCCAGCGGTACGAGCTGCTGGAGCCCCTCGGCTCGGGTGCCATGGCCACCGTGTGGAGAGCCCACGACCGGCGTCTCAGCCGAGAAGTGGCCATCAAGGTGCTGAGCGAGCAGCTGGCCTCGAACCAGTCCTTCCGCGACCGCTTCGAACGCGAGGCGGTCAACGTGGCGTCGCTCAAGCACCCCAACGTCGTCACCGTCTACGACTCGGGGAGCGAGGGCGCGGCCTACTACATCATCATGGAGCTGGTCGAGGGCGAGTCGCTCCAGGCGCGGCTGACCGAATCGTCCCCCTACCTCTCGTTGCGTGAGGTGTCCGAGCTCGGCAAGGAGCTGCTCGCCGGCCTGGCCCACGCCCACGCCAAGGGCATCATCCACCGGGACATCAAGCCGGCGAACATCCTCATCACACAGGAGGGCACGGCCAAGCTGGCGGACTTTGGCATCGCCAGAGCGGCGAGCGACGTCCAGAGCATCACGGCCACCGGATCGTTCATCGGAACACCGTCGTACTCGTCGCCCGAGCAGCTGGGCAGCCGACCGGCCACGCCAACCACTGACCTGTACTCGCTCGGTTGCGTCCTCTACCACTGTCTCGCCGGGCACCCTCCCTTCGAAGCTGAGCTACCGGTCGGCGTCATCGCCCAGCATCTCGAGACGGCGCCGCCACCGCTGCGCCAGCAACGGCCCGAGGTCCCCCCGGGCCTGGAGGCGGTCGTGCTCAGGGCTCTCGAGAAGGATCCCGAACAGCGGTTCTCGTCGGCCGACGAGATGAGCCGGTCCCTGCTCGCCGCGGGCGGGGTGGCCGACAACGGGTCGACCGGTTCCCTCTCGACCATCGTCAAGGCGGCTGACGACAGCGGCGCTGCCGAGGAGATCTCCCAGTCCGCTGCTCCCGGTCGTCGGCTGCCGGCGGCCCTCGGAGGCCGGCGTCGGCGGTTGGCGTTCGTCCTCATCGCGGCGGTGGTCGTCGCCGTCGCGGTCGGCCTGTCGGTGACGTTCCTCTCGAGGAGCGGTGGTTCGACATCGGTCTCGTCCGGTCGCTCGACGACCGGCTCGACGACCGCTGCGACCACCGCCACCACCGCCGGGGCCAGCACGACATCGGCGGCCTCCGCGGCCCTGCAGCCGCTGCTCGGCCAGTGGCAGACCGCTGTCACGTCGGGGCCGGTCAACTCCTCGCAGGGGTTGATCGCCGTGATCGCGCACGACACAACGTCGGTCAGCTCGACCGCGACGGTCTACGGGTTCTCCGGCGGCCGGTGGAACGTCCTCAGCTCCCAGGATCTCGGGTTCAACCTGATGGCCGGTACGCCGATCGTGTCGGGCACGGTCACCGGCGGCCCCGACCCCGACTTCCTCATCCAGCAGGAGGAGGCGAGCCAGGCGGCGGGATCGGTGCTCAGCAGCCGCAGCGGCACGTGGCAGATCGTGCCCTTCCGCACCAGCGCCGGAGTCGTGAACCAGGTGCAGGATCTGCACTTCAGCGACGGCCATCCCGTCTCGCAGACGAACACCTGCACGCCGAGCTGCGCCGCCGGTAACCAGGAGGCCGTCTCCTTCAACTACGACCCTGCCTCGCGCCAGTTCGTGCAGCAGCCGTAGGGCCGCGGCTGTCGTCGGCGCCGCGGGCGGTGGATCGGTGGCGCTGCTGGTCCCGGGGCTTCCCCTGGAGGCAGCGCCTGCCGACGACCCGGGTGCGCTCCGCCCGAGGCGGACTCTAGGGTTCAGGCGATGACCGATGTCCAGGTCGGGCCGTTGCTCCGGGAATGGCGCGAGCGGCGCCGTCTCAGCCAGCTGGGGCTCGCGGTCGACGCCGGGGTCTCGGCCCGCCACGTGAGCTTCGTGGAGAATGGCAGGGCGCGTCCGAGCCCGGAGATGGTGCTTCACCTGGCCGAGCGCCTCGAGGTGCCGTTGCGGGAGCGCAATCGGCTGCTGCTGTCAGCCGGGTACGCGCCGGTGTACAGCCAGCGGACCCTGGACGACGCCGAGATGCAGCCGGTGCGCGAGGCGATCGGGCTGGTGCTCGGGGGCCACGAGCCCTATCCGGCGCTGGTGGTCGACCAGCACTGGAACATGGTCGCGGCCAACGCGGGCCTCGCCGCCCTGACCGAGGGCGTCGCCGCCGAGCTGATGGAGGAGCCGGTCAACGTCCTGCGGGTTGCCCTCCACCCGAAGGGCCTGGCCCCGCGGATCGTGAACCTGACCGAGTGGCGTACCCATCTGCTCGAGCGGCTCGACCGTCAGATCGCGGCGACCAGCGATCCCGCGCTGGTGGCGCTCCGAGACGAGCTCGCTGCCTACCCGGCTACGGACGCCAGCGGCAACGGCCACGTCGACGACGGCCCCGGAGCCGACGGTGGCGATCCTGGCGATCGGCCCGATCGTCCGAGGGTCACCGATGGGGCCCAGCTCGCCCGCGACCTCGTCGTCTGTCTCCGGCTGCGTGCGGGTGACGCTGAGCTCGCCTTCTTCAGCACCATCGCCACCTTCGGCACCGCTGTCGACGTCACCATCTCCGAGCTGGCGATCGAGTCGTTCTTTCCTGCGGACCGGGCGACGGTCGAGTACCTCCAAGGGCGATGAGCGGGCACCGCGCCCGCGGTCATGGCAGTGGTTTCTCGAAGTAGGCGACATCCCAATAGCGGCCGAACTTGCGGCCCTGCTCGGTGAAGTGGCCCACTTTGACGAAACCCAAGCGACCGTGCAGGGCCACTGACGCTTCGTTCGGCAGGGCGACGCCAGCGATGGCGCGGTGCAGATCCTCGCCCTCGATGGCCCGAAAGAGCTCGGTGTACAAGCGGCTGCCGAGTCGCCTGCCTGTGACCTCCGGGGCCAGATAGACGGTGGTTTCGACCGAGGTCTCGTAGGCCTCCCGCGGCCGATACGGGCTTGCGCTGGCGTAACCCAGGACGTGTGCGCCGGCTACGGCCACGAGGACACGATGCCGACCGGCCTCACCGTAGTGGCGGAACCATTCGACGCGTTCGGCCATCGTCACCGGGCGGACGTCGAAGGTCACATAGGAGCGAAGGACGTAGTGGTTGTAGAGGTCGTTGAGCTGGTGGAGGTCCTCGATCGCGGCCGGCCTGATCTCCACCGGGTCCTCGTCCACGTTGGGAACATAGCGACTCACCCCCGCCGGAGCTCCCGTTTTTGCCCGCCCAGTGAATCCCCAGCGATGCCCCAGCGCGAGCGATCACCGTTGACGAAGTGTTCGAAGTTCCGAACAGGGAGGTGCTCGAGTGAGGACAAGCCGGACAGAGGCGAGGGTGCGCCCGGTCACGTCGCCGGTGGCAGATCCGATATGGACTGAGCTTCAAGAGGAGATCGGAGCTGTGACCATCACCGACCAACCGGGCCGACCTGCAGCGGGATCGACAGATGCTGCCGCAGACCGCACGGCCCAGGAGATGCTGGCGCGAGCCGCTGATACCGGCGTCTCCACAGTGCCGGAATCCGAGAACATGACAGAGATGATCCAGTGGGTGGTCGGCCGCCTGCGGTGGGAGCGTCAGCTGGAGTCACTCCGGGGTTCCCGATCGGCGACCACGGAGGAAGCCGACGGAGAAGTGTCCAATGGCTAGCGACCCGTCGGCGGGTTGGCCTCCGCTTGACGGGCGAGAAGCGCGCCAAGCCGCCGGGGAGCCCGGGTCTCGCCGCGGCCTGGACGGCGGCGACCACCCCCGCTGTCGGCGCTCATGTCGCGTCTGGGCGTGCGTGGCGGGCTGCGACGCGACAGTGTGGCTCCATGGACGAGCGTGTTCGATTCATCAGGCAGCTCACACCACCGTTGCGGATCGCTCCCGGCGGGGCGGTCGAGCTGGGCCGCGACTTCGACCCCGCCTCCACCGACGGCTCTGTGTCCCGCTCGGACGCCGCCGGCCTGTTGGACCAGGGCGTCGAGCTGCTGAGCGAGTATCAGGACCGGCTCTTCGCCCAGGCGTCGTCCGGGGTCCTTGTGGTGCTCCAAGGGCCCGACGCCTCCGGCAAAGACAGCACCATCAAGCACGTGATGAAAGGAGTCAACCCCCAGGGGGTTGACGTCCGCAGCTTCGGCCAGCCGTCGGACGATGAGCTCCGCCACGACTTCCTGTGGCGCTGTCATCGGGTCCTGCCCGAGCGGGGCCGGATCGGCGTCTTCAACCGCTCCTACTACGAGGAGGTCCTCGTGGTGCGTGTCCATCCGGAGCTCCTCGTCCCCCAGCGCCTCCCCGAGGTCCCCGGCGACGAGAGCATCTGGACGCGGCGCTACCGGGAGATCAACGAATGGGAGCGCTACCTCGTCGAAAACGGCACTCGGGTCGTCAAGATCTTCCTCAACCTGTCAAGGGGTGAGCAGGCCAAAAGGTTCCTCAAGCGCATCGATGACCCCCGGAAGCACTGGAAGTTCTCGCCTGCCGACCTCCGCGACCGCCGCCGCTGGGACGAGTACCAGCAGGTCTACGGCGACATGCTCAGCCACACCAGCACCGAGTGGGCTCCCTGGTACGTTGTGCCGGCCGACCGCAAATGGTTCGCCCGCCTGGCGACCGCAGCAGTGTTGACACAGACTCTGGTCGAGCTCGACCCCCAGTACCCGCAGGTGGAACCGGCCGCCCGCCAGCAGATGGGTAAGGCTCGGAGTGAGCTGATGGCCGAGGTCCGCCGCTCGAAGGCCGCTTCGAAGCACTGACCCTTCATGGCTGTCCAGATTGACCGCGCCCGTCCGTTGTCGGCCGGCGACCTTCGGCTGCTGACGGCCGCCGCAGCGCTCACCGTCGCCGCCGGCGTGACCCGGTTCACCGCGAGCGGGTCGGTGCTGCCCTTCGTGGTGTCCGGGCTGGCTCTCGCGGTCCTTGCTGGCCTGGTCGCGCGCAGCGTCGACCGGCTCGGTAACCGGCTCGGCCCGGGCGCCACCGGTGCACTCCAGGCTGCCCTCGGCAATCTCCCCGAGCTGTTCTTCGCCATCTTCGCCCTGCGGGCCGGCCTGGTAACGGTGGTCCAGTCCGCCCTCATCGGCTCCATCCTGGCCAACGCCCTCCTCGTGCTGGGGCTGGCTTTCATCGCGGGTGGGCTGCGAAACGGTGTCCAGCGATTTGCCGCCGAGCCGGCTCGCAACATGGTGCTCTTGCTGGCGCTGGCGGTCGCTGTTCTCGCCATCCCGACGGTCACGGCTCACCTGAACGTGCCCGCCGCCGCTCACGAGGGTGCCCTGTCGTACGTGGCGGCGGTGATCCTGCTGGTGGTCTTCGTCTTGTCCATACCTTCGTCTCTGAAGTGGCGCCGGGAGCCGGCCGCCGAAGCGGCGGGCTCGACCAGCGGATGGCCCCTCAGGCTCGCCATCGGTCTCCTGGCCGGGTCGAGCGGCGCCGCTGCCCTCGTGTCGGACTGGTTCGTCCACGCGCTGACCCCCGCCCTCGAGACGCTCAACATCTCCCAGAGCTTCGCCGGCCTGGTCATCGTGGCGATCGCCGGCAACGCCGTGGAGCACGTCGTCGGTGTCCAGCTCGCCTACCGGAACCGCGCCGACTATGCCCTGTCGGTGGTCCTTCAGAGCCCGGTGCAGATCGCGCTGGCCCTCATTCCCGTGCTCGTGCTCCTGTCCCCCGTGCTGGGGGGCGCGCAGCTGACTCTCGTGCTCCCGCTCGTCCTCGTCGTCGTACTTGCCATCACGACCGTCGTGGTCGTCATCGTCGTCTTCGACGGGAAGTCGAACTGGCTCGAGGGGGTCACCCTCGTCGGGCTGTACGGCGTGATCGCGGCGTCGTTCTGGTGGGGTTGAGTGAGCGCTCGATCAGGGTCGATGTTGGGAAGGCCGGGGGACGGCTTCCTGACCCCGCCGAGCTCCCCGGTCAGGAAACCCATCCCACGAGCGGAGGGAGTGGGATTCGAACCCACGGTGCCACGAGGACACAACGGTTTTCGAGACCGTCCGATTCGGCCGCTCTCGCATCCCTCCGAGCCTGAGGTTAGCGATTCCGCCGATCGGCGAAGAACGACGTCAGCAGGCCTGTGCTCTCTTCGGACCGGACGCCGGGCACCACCTCGACCTCGTGGTTGAGCCGCGGATCGACGCACAGGTTGTAGAGAGACCCGCAGGCCCCGGCCTTGGGGTCAGCGGCGCCGAAGACAAGTCGGGCGAGGCGCGCCGCCACCAGGGCCCCCGCGCACATGGGGCAGGGCTCGAGGCTCACCACCAGGCTCACGGAATCGAGGCGCCACGTGCCCCGGACCCTCGCCGCATCCTGCAGGGCGAGGATCTCGGCATGGGCGGTGGGGTCTCCCCGGAGCTCCCGCTCGTTGTGCCGGCTACTCAGTACCTGCCCGGCCTCGACGGCCACCGCCCCCACGGGGACGTCGCCGTGGGAGAGGGCGCTGCGGGCTTCGGCCAGGGCCAGCGCCATGGCCTCCTCGTCTGCCGCCCGGCCCGGGGGGGCGTGCAGCCGGGCGGGGGGGAATGCGCTGGTCACGGCGGCCACGGTACCGGGCACCTCGGACTCCTCCCTCACCTGGGGGGTGTCACTCCGGAAGGAATCGCCGCCTGACCGTCGAACTCATGAGCCACGTGTGAGTGCCCACCCCGGTCGGGGCGGGCTGAGCTGTTCGGGCGGTGCTGGGGCCGTCCGGCCGGTGTGATACGGCGTTCTCGACGCTGCCACGCGCGCGCCGGTGCACCCTCATGGCTGCCTGGGCGGAGGGGATGGGATTCGAACCCACGGTCGGTTGCCCGACACACGATTTCCAGTCGTGCCGATTCGGCCGCTCTCGCACCCCTCCGGGCGTCAGGGTATCTTCGGCCTGCGAGGTGGTCGTTCCGTGCGGCGGCCGGGTCCTGCGCAACGGGATCCTGTGAACCGAGTCAGGGCCGGAAGGCAGCAGCTCTCAGCGGGCCCTCTCGTGTGCCGTAGTCAGCCTGGCTGCCGCACCGAGCGACCGCCCGTTCTCTACCGGGTGTGCGGCGACCCAGAACCGGCGAGAACCGGAGGGGATGGCACGCCTCGCCGGTAGTCTGGGCGGCCGTGGCCGACCAGTCCTATCAGTCTCTCTACCGTCGCTACCGCCCCCAGCGCTTCAGCGAGGTGAAGGGCCAGGACCACGTCACGCTCGCTCTTCGCAACGCGGCGCGCGACAACCGGGTAGCCCACGCCTACCTGTTCAGCGGGCCGCGCGGCACCGGTAAGACCTCGACGGCGCGCATCCTGGCCAAGGTGCTCAACTGCCCCAACCAGCGCGACGGCGAGCCCTGCGGGACCTGCGACTCGTGCGTGCAGGTCGCCCTCGGTGCGTCGTTCGACGTCCACGAGCTCGACGCGGCGTCGAACAACGGTGTCGAGGCCATGCGGGACCTCGTCGCCCGGGCTGCGTTGGGGACCCCAGGTCGCTGGAAGGTCTACATCGTCGACGAGGTCCACATGCTGTCGACGGCGGCCTCGAACGCCCTGCTCAAGACCCTCGAGGAGCCCCCGGCTCACGTGGTCTTCGTGCTGGCCACGACGGACCCGCAGCGGGTGCTGCCGACCATCCGCAGCCGCACCCAGCACTTCGAGTTCCGTCTGCTGAGCGGTGCCGCCCTGGCCGACCTCGTTCGTCACGTCCAGGACGACGCCGGTCTCGAACTGCCCTCGGAGGCCGTCGACCTCGCCGTCCGGCGCGGCAACGGGTCGGCTCGCGACGCCCTCTCGGTGCTCGATCAGATCTCCGCCGCCGGTGCTGTCGAGGACGGCGTTGCCGTGCTCGACGAGCTGGTCCAGGCCATCACCGAGCGTGACGCGGGGCGGGCCCTCGTGGCCGTGGCCGAGGCCTGCGCGGCCGGTTGGGATGCCCAGCGGCTGGCCGCCGAGCTCGTCGAGCACCTGCGGTGGGGCTTCCTGTCCACCATGGCTCCGAAGCTCGTTCCGCTCACCGACGAGGCTCGCCAGCGGGTCGACGAGCAGGCCAGGCAGCTGGGTCCCGCGGCCCTCGTGCGGGGCGTCGAGGTGGTCGGCCAGGCGCTGGTGGACATGCGCGACGCCCTCGACCCGCGCGCCACCCTCGAGGTCGCCCTGGTGCGCCTCGCCCGTCCGGACGCCGATCACTCGCCACAGGCGCTCCTCGAGCGGATCGAGGGTCTGGAACGTCGCCTGTCGAGCAGCGGGCCGGCGGCACCACCGGCAGGTGGCGCCGCCCCGGCAGCGCCACCCCAGCAGCCCCAGCCGGAGCCGTCCGGGTCAGGGGTGCCGCCTGGCGCCCAGCGGGGCGACCCCGGTGCCAAGGCAGCGCTCGGGGCGATGCGCCGGCAGGCTCGGTCGACTGTCGACCCGACTCCCGACCCGGCAGGGGGCCCGACCACGACCCCGGCCGCTCCTGGGGCCCACCAGCCCGCGCCGGCGCCCGACCCGGGCCCCGGCGCCACCCAGCCCGACCGCGACGAGCTGGTGAAGGCCTGGGGAGACTCGGTGCTGTCCGGCCTCAAGGGCCGGGCCCGCGCCCGGTTTCGGGCGGGACGGTTCGTCGCCACCCAGGACGGAGTGGCCACCTTCGCCCTCCCCGACGAGATCCATCGGTCGTACAGCGAGGAGTGCCGGATAGATGTCGAGGCGGCGCTCAGGGCCCATTTCGGGGTGCCGATCAGGCTCCGGCTGGTGGTGGACGACGAATCGCCGTCGGTCCCCGCTTCCCAGACCGTGACCCAGCAGACCGTCGCCGACGACCCCCCCGATCCGGACGAGCTCACCGACGCTCCGCCGGGGTCGACATCTGTGGAAGCCCGCCTGTTGCAGACCTTCCCGGGCGCCCGGGAGGTGCCGGGGATGACGGCGGCACCGCCCGGTCCGGACAGGTGACGGGCAGCCGAGGCAGCCAGGCCACTCAGGACACCCAGGACCACCACCCGCTGTGTACGCCGGCCCCGTCCAGGACCTGATCGACGAGCTGGGTCGACTCCCCGGCGTCGGACCCAAGTCTGCTCAGCGCATCGCCTTCCACCTGCTCAAGGTGGACAAGGAGGAGGCATTCCGCCTCGCCCGAGCCGTCTCCGAGGTCAAGGAGCGCACCTCGCTGTGCACCCGTTGCTTCAACGTGGCCGAGGCGGAGCTCTGCGCCCTCTGCACCGACCCCCGCCGAGATGCGACGGTCGTGTGCGTGGTGGAGGATCCGAGAGACATCGTCGCCGTGGAGAAGACGGGCGAGTTCCGGGGCCGCTACCACGTCCTCCAGGGCGCCATCAACCCGATCGAAGGGATCGGGCCCGACCAGCTGCGCGTCCGGGAGCTGCTGGCGAGGATCGAGCCGGAGGGCATCGCCGAGGCCATCCTCTGCACCAATCCCAACCTCGAGGGCGAGGCCACCGCCATGTACCTGGCCAAGCTGCTCCACCCCCTCGGCATACGGGTGACGCGGATCGCCAGTGGCCTCCCGGTGGGAGGCGATCTCGAGTACGCCGACGAGCTGACCCTCGGGCGGGCCCTGGAAGGTCGCCGCGAGGTCGAGGCCTGATCGGCGCCGGCCTCGGGCGCCAGGCTCAGCTGGCGGAGGCCTGAACCAGCAGGGCGTCACCCTGGCCGCCGCCCCCGCACAAGGCGGCGGCGCCGAGCCCACCACCCCGACGGCCCAGCTCGGTCAGCAGCGTCAGGGCCAGGCGGGTCCCCGACATCCCGATGGGGTGGCCGAGAGCGATGGCGCCGCCGTTGACGTTGGTCACCTCGTCGGTGATGCCCAGGTCGTCCATCGACGCCAGACCAACTGCAGCGAAGGCCTCGTTGAACTCGAACACGTCCACGTCGCTGACCTGGCGCCCCGCCCGGTCCAGCGCCTGGCGAGTCGCCCGGGAGGGCTGGGTCAACAGCGACGGATCGGGTCCGGCCACCATGCCGTAGCTCACGATCTCGCCCAGCGGGCGCACACCGAGCTCGTCGGCCTTGGCCCGAGAGGTCACCACCACAGCAGCCCCGCCGTCGGAGATCTGGCTGGCGTTCCCGGCCGTGATCGTGCCGTCGCCCTCGAAGGCGGGGCGCAGCTTGCCGAGCGACTCGGTCGTCGTGCCCGGGCGCACACCCTCGTCGGTGTCGATCACGACGGGGTCGCCCTTGCGCTGGGGCACCGACACGGCGACGATCTCGTCGGCGAACCGACCGTCCTTGATGGCTGCCGCAGCCCGCTCGTGTGATGCGGCGGCGAAGGCGTCCTGCCGATCGCGGGCAATGCTGGCGGCCTTGCTGTAGCGCTCGGTCGCCGCTCCCATGGCGCACACATCGAAGGCACAGAACAGCCCGTCGAACATCATCGAGTCAACGAGTGTGGCGTCTCCCATGCGGTAGCCGGCACGGGCCTCGGGCAGCAGGTAGGGCGCCTTGGTCATCGACTCCATGCCTCCGGCCACGACGATCTCGGCGTCGCCGGCGGCGATCATCTGGTCGGCGAGGTAGATGGAGTTGAGCCCGGAGAGACAGACCTTGTTCACCGTCATGGCCGGCACGGTCATCGGGATCCCCGCCTTCACTGCCGCCTGCCGGGCTGTGATCTGGCCCTGGCCCGCCTGCAGGACCTGCCCCATCAGGACGTACTCCACCTGGTCGGGTGCCACGCCCGCCCGCTCGAGGGCGGCGGCGATGGCAAACCCGCCCAGGTCCATGGCGCTGAAGCCGGTCAGCGCACCCGAAAGGCGACCAATCGGTGTGCGGGCACCAGCAACGATTACGGAACCAGGCATCTAGATGACCTCCCAGGCCGCTTCCGCGCCACAGTGTAGGGCGTCGCTACCGGGGAGTAAGTTGGGCACCCATGCGAGACATCCTCGAGGCCATCCAGGCCGGAGCCCCCGGAGAGCAGCTCGGGGCGATCCCTATCCCCGAGTCCTACCGCGCTGCCGTGGTCCGCAAGTCGGAGACCGACATGTTCGAAGGCATGGACTCCGCCGACAAGGATCCCCGGCGATCGCTGCACGTGGAGGACGTGGCCGTCCCCGAGCTGGCGCCCGACGAGGCTTACGTCGCCGTCATGGCCAGCTCGATCAACTTCAACACCGTGTGGACCTCCATCTTCGAGCCCCTTCCCACGTTCGGGTTCCTGCAGCGCCTCGGCCGCGAGAGCAGGTGGGGCGCCCGCCACGACCTCCCCTACCACGTGGTGGGCTCGGACGGAGCTGGAGTCGTTGTCCGCGTCGGCTCGGCAGTCAGGAAGTGGAAGCCGGGTGACCGCGTCACCATCCACTGCAACTACATCGACGACCAGGACCCCTCGTCCCACGACGACGCCATGCTGGCCGACAACCAGCGCATCTGGGGCTTCGAGTCCAACTTCGGCGGGCTGGCCGATCTCACGGTCGTGAAGGCGAACCAGCTCATGCCCAAGCCCGCCCACCTGAGCTGGGAGGAGGCGGCCTGCAACGCCCTGTGCAACTCGACCTCCTACCGCATGCTGGTGAGCCATCACGGCGCCAACATGAAGCAGGGCGACTCGGTGCTCATCTGGGGGGCCACCGGTGGACTCGGCGGCTACGCCGTGCAGTACGTCCTCAACGGTGGGGGAGTACCCGTCGGCGTGGTGAGCTCGGCCGACAAGGTGAAGCTTCTCGAGGGGCTGGGCTGCGAGGCGGTCATCGACCGCAAGGCCGCCGCATACAAGTTCTGGGCGGACGAGCACACCCAGGACGAGCGGGAGTGGCGCCGCCTGGGCAAGGACATCCGGGGGCTCGTCGGTGAGGATCCCGACATCGTCTTCGAGCACCCGGGGCGACAGACCATGGGCGCGTCGGTCTTCGTGGCCAAGCGCGGCGGCCTCATCATGACCTGCGCGGCGACGTCGGGCTACATGATCGAGTACGACAACCGTCACCTGTGGATGAAGCTCAAGTCCATCAAGTCGAGCCACTTCGCCAACTACCGGGAGGCGTGGGAAGCCAACGACCTCATCGCCAAGGGCATGGTCCAACCCATCCTCTCCACCGTGTACCCGCTCGAGGAGGTCGGCGAGGCCACCCGGCTGGTGCACCACAACCTCCACGAGGGAAAGGTCGGGGTGCTGTGCCTGGCGCCGTCGGAGGGCCTCGGGATCGACGACCCGGAGGCGCGGGCGAGGATCGGCGAGGACCGGATCACGCTGTTCCGCAGGCACGGCCGGTGAGCGCGCCCGGCCCCGACGCCTCCCTGCTCACCGAGATCGACCACGTGGCCATTGCCGTGCACGACCTGGGCGCGGCCATCGACTACTACGAGGCGACGTTCGGGGCAACCGTGGCCCACCGCGAGCGGATCGAGTCCGACGGCGTGGAGGAGGCGCTCATCAAGGTGGCCGACTCCTACATCCAGCTGCTGACCCCGATCCGCGAGGACTCTCCGGTGGCGAAGTTCCTCGATCGCAAGGGCGAGGGCCTCCACCACGTCGGCTACCGCGTCGAGGACTGCGGCGTGGCCCTCCAAGCCGTCAAGGACGCCGGCGGTGAGGTGATCGACACCGAGCCCCGGCCGGGTTCGCGAGGGACGACGGTGGCCTTCCTCCACCCCAAGACGGCCTTCGGGACCCTCATCGAGCTGGTCGAGGAGTAGCGGTCTCGCCCGGCGGAGTCCATCGATGAAGGTCCACCTGGTGGACGGCACCTACGAGCTCTTCCGTCACCACTTCGGCCAGCCGTCCCACCTCGACGAGAAGGGGGTCGAGGTGGCCGCCACGCGGGGAGTGGTCGCCACGCTGCTGTCGATGCTCGCCGACGGGGCGACGCACCTGGGCGTGGCAACCGATCACGTCATCGAGTCCTTTCGCAACGACATGTGGCCGACCTACAAGTCGAGCGCCGGCATGCCGCCCGAGCTGCTGGCTCAGTTCCCCCTCCTCGAGGACGCCGTGGCTGCACTGGGGGTGGTCGTGTGGCCGATGGTCGAGGTCGAGGCCGACGACGCACTCGCCTCGGCGGCCGCGGCAGCGGCGGCGGACGCCGAGGTCGAGCAGGCCCTCATCTGTACGCCTGACAAGGACCTGGCCCAGTGCGTGGTGGGCGAGCGGGTGGTCCAGCTCGACCGCCGACGGCGGCCCGACGCCGGTCCGCTGCTGATCGACGAGGGGGGCGTCGTGGCCAAGTTCGGGGTGTCCCCGACCTCGATCCCCGACTATCTCGCGCTGGTCGGGGACTCCTCCGACGGCTACCCGGGCCTCCCGGGATGGGGCGCCAAGTCCACGGCGGCTGTCCTGGCCCGCTACAGCCACCTCGAGGACGTGCCCGAGCTGGCGCTGCGCTGGGACATCACTGTTCGCGGCGGCACCGCCCTGGCCAGCACTCTGGCGGAGCAGCGGGACCTGGCTCTGCTGTTCCGCGACCTGGCCACCCTGCGGGTCGACCCGTCGCTGCTCGACGGGGTGGACAGCCTCCGCTGGCGGGGGCCCACGTCGGAGTTCGGGCCGCTGTGTAGCCGACTGGACGCGGACGACCTGCGTCGGCGGGCGGAGTCGCTCGCTTCGCGGCGCTGAGCTACGGGCCCCCGAGCGCCGGGGCCAGGGGCCCGGCGGTGGCCTCCATCAGCCGGTCGAGGTAGCGCTCCCGGCTGATCTCGACAGCGCCCAGGTTGGCGAGATGAGGCGTCAGCCACTGCACGTCCAACAACGTGGCGCCGCCAGTGACCAGGCGCTCGACCAGGGTCACGAGGGCCACCTTGGAGGCGTCGCTGCGGTGGTGGAACATCGACTCACCGGCGAAGAAGCCCCCGATGGCCACGCCGTAGAGGCCGCCGGCGAGCAGGTCCTCGCCGCCGGGGCCCTCACCGGGAAGCCAGGCCTCGACGCTGTGGGCCCAGCCCAGCTGGTGGAGCCGGTCGTAGGCCGCCGAGATCTCCGGCGTGATCCACCGGCCGGGCCGGTCGGGGCTGGCGCAGGCCCGACCCACGGCCTCGAAGGCCGTGTTCACACGCACCTCGAACCGTCGGCACGACCGGGCCAGCGAGCGGCTGATGCGCAGACCGTCGAGCGGCAGGATCGCCCGAGGATCCGGTGACCACCAGCCCGTGACCGGCGGCCGACCCGCAAGGTCGAGGGGCATCGGGAACAGGCCGCCTCGGTACGCCGCGAGCAGGGTGCCCGGCTCCAGGTCGGCGCCCACGGCGACGACGTCGTCGACGAGCGCGCCCCCACCGACCCTACGGTGACGATCAGCCGCGCTGCCGGGGCGCGGAAAGCGCCAGGAAGACGGGGCCGGCTCGATGGGCACGGCCCAGACTCGCGCTTGTAGCCTGCCGGACATGGCTGAGCATTCGATGACCCAGCGCCTGGAGGAGCTCGCCGCCCGCCGCGAGGAAGCCAGGCACGCTGGATCGGCCCGGGCGGTGGAGCGCCAGCACGCCCAGGGCAAGATGACGGCGCGGGAGCGGATCGAGTACCTCCTCGACGAGGGGTCGTTCCAGGAGCTCGACATGCTGGCCCGGCACCGGGCCCACGGCTGGGGCCTCGACGACAACCGCCCGTACACCGACGGGGTGATCACCGGCTTCGGCACCATCGACGGGCGCCGGGTCGGGGTGTTCAGCCAGGATTTCACGGTCTTCGGCGGTGCACTGGGCGAGGTCTTCGCCGAGAAGATCCACAAGATCATGGATCTGTCCGCTTCCGTAGGTGTTCCCATGATCGGCCTGAACGACGGCGCCGGGGCGCGCATTCAGGAGGGGGTCGTGTCGCTCGCCGCCTACGGTGGCATCTTCCTCCGCAACGTCGCCGCATCGGGAGTCGTCCCCCAGATCAGCGCCATCCTGGGCCCGTGCGCCGGGGGGGCCGTGTACAGCCCGGCCATGACCGACTTCATCTTCATGGTCCGCGAGATCAGCAACATGTTCATCACCGGCCCGGACGTGGTGAAGACGGTGACCGGAGAGGACGTCACCCTCGAGCAGCTGGGCGGCGCCACCAGCCACGCCACCAAGTCCGGTGTCGCCACCTTCGTGACCGCGGACGAGAAGTCATGCCTGGACGAGGTGCGCTACCTGCTCGGCTTCCTGCCCTCGAACAACCTCGAGGAGCCGCCGACCCTCGAGCCGGCCGACGAGCCCGACCGGGCCACGCCCGAGCTGGCCGAGCTCATGCCCACCAGCCCCAACCAGCCCTACGACATGAAGCGGGTGATCGCCGCGGTCGTCGACGAGGGCGAGTACTTCGAGTATCTGCCTCACTGGGCCATGAACATCACCTGCGGGTTCGCCCGCATCGACGGCCACGTCGTCGGCATCGTGGGGAACCAGCCCCAGGTGCTGGCCGGCGTGCTCGACATCGACTCCTCGGACAAGGGCGGTCGCTTTGTCCGCACCTGCGACGCCTTCAACATCCCGATCGTGACCTTCGTCGACGTCCCCGGCTTCATGCCCGGGACGGGCCAGGAGCACGGCGGCATCATCCGCCACGGCGCCAAGCTGCTCTACTCGTACTGCGAGGCGACGGTGCCGCTCATCCAGATCGTGACCCGCAAGGCCTACGGCGGCGCCTACGTGGTCATGAGCTCCAAGTCGATAGGCGCCGACCTGGCCTACGCCTGGCCGTCGGCCGAGCTGGCCGTCATGGGACCGCAGGGGGCGGTCGATATCGTCCACCGCCGCGAGCTGGCCGAGGCCGCGGACCGCACGGCGCGTCGGACCGAGCTGGTCGAGGAGTACACCGAGCGCTACGCCAATCCCTACATCGCGGCCGAGCGGGGGTACGTGGACGACGTGATCGACCCGGCTGACACCCGGCGGGTGCTGGTGCACAGCCTCGAGCTGCTGCGCAGCAAGCGCGAGGACCTCCCCAAGCGCAAGCACGGCAACATGCCGTTCTGACCGGGATGGCCATCGACGATGACCAGGACGAGGCGGAGGTGGTCGCCGCCATCGCCGCCGCCGTCGAGCTCCTCTGGCCCCGCCCGGCGCCGGAGCCTCCGACGCGGCAGCGCCCCCGGGCCACCCCGGCCTGGCGGTTCTCGGGCCGGTGGTGGTCCAAGCCTCCCCAGCTGCGGCGGGACCGGCCCTGGGCCGAGCCGTGACCACCCTGCTGCGCGAGGCGGTGGAGGCGGTCGAGCTCACCACGGTCGCCGACGACGAGGTCGTGCTGCATGTGCCAGCAACCCCCGGTCACCCGGCCCAGGCGATCCGGCGCACCGGCCTCGAGCCCGAGGGGGACCACGTGGTGGAGGGGGTCGCCTTCCGCACCCTGCCCCGCCCTCCGGGCCTGCGACTGGCCACCGTGGCGACCGTGAACGATGTCCACTTCGGGGAGGTCGAGTGCGGGGTGATCGAGGGGAACACGTCGGGACCGGTGCTGCGGGTCGGCCCGGGCGAGGTGCCCTACCCCGACACGATGAACCGGGCGGCCGTGCAGGAGATCGCCGGCATTCAGCCAGACCTCGTGCTGGCCAAAGGCGACCTCACGACCCACGGCACGACGGAGGAGCTCGAAGCCTTTCTCTCCTGCTATAGGCCGACCTTCGGTGACCGGCTCCATTACATACGGGGCAACCACGACGCCAGCGCCGACTTCTCCGTCGTCGCCGCCGGGCCCCGGGAGCTGACCCTGCCGGGTGTGATCCTGGCCGTGCTCGACACCACCATCCCGGGTCGCGCCAACGGCCGGGTCGATGCGGACCAGCTCGAGTGGCTCGACGAGCTGGGGTCACGCGCCGACCGTCTGGTGCTCGTGTTCGGTCATCACCACCCTTGGGACCCGTCGTCGCGCGTCCGCCCGGAGACCTACTTCGGCATCAACCCGTCCGACTCGGAGGGCCTCATCGAGGTCATTGCCCGGCGGCCGGCCCTGGTCGGCTACTTCGCCGGCCATACCCACCGCAACCGGGTGCGGCGCTTCGGTCCCAGCGGTGACGTGCCCTTCACCGAGGTGGCCTGTGTCAAGGACTTCCCCGGCACGTGGGCCGAGTACCGCGTCTTCGAGGGCGGCGTCCTCCAGGTCCACCGCCGCATCTCCACCCCGGAGGCCCTGGCCTGGTCCGAGGGCACCCGGGCCATGTTCGGCGGCTTCTATGCCCAGTACGCCTTCGGCCAGCTGTCCGATCGATGCTTCGCCGTGTGGCCGCGTCGCTGAGCGTCTCGAGGACCGCGGTTCCACGTTGTGTCGAAAGTGGGCGCGACACTCAGCAGCGCGGCGCCCACTTTCGACCAGATGTAGGAGAAGGAGCTCAGCGGGACGTGACGCTCCGGTCGGCGCGGTGGCGCTCGGCCAGATCCGCGAGCTCCTCGACGAGGTGGGTGATCTCGAAGTCCTTCGGGGTGTAGATGGCGACCACGCCCGCGGCCCGCAGGCGGGCCACGTCGGCCGCGGGGACGATGCCCCCGACGACGACAGGCGCGTCGACTCCCTCCTCGCGGAGCAGGCCGATGATCTCGGGGACGAGCTGGAGGTGGCTGCCCGACAGGATGGAGATCCCGATTACGTCGACGTCCTCGTCGCGGGCGGCCGCCGCGATCTGGGCCGGCGTGAGGCGGATGCCCTGGTACACGACCTCGAAGCCGGCGTCGCGAGCGGCGACGGCGATCTGCTCGGCGCCGTTGGAGTGCCCGTCCAGGCCGGGCTTGGCTACCAGCAGTCGGGGAGGACCGCCCGGCAGGTCCCGCACCCGCGCCTGCACGCCGGCGATCTCGCCGCCGCGGTGGCCCACGCCTCCCCCCACGCCCGTCGGGGCCCGGTACTCGCCGAAGACCTCGCGGAGGGCGCCGGCCCACTCGCCGGTCGTGCCCCCGGCGTGAGCCAGGGCGATCGTGGACGGCATGATGTTCTCGCCGGTCTCGGCCGCCCGGCGCAGCTCGTCGAGCGCGCCGCTGACGGCGGATCCGTCACGCTGCTGGCGCCAGCTGGCGACGTCCTGGCGCTGGCGCGCCTCGACCGCCGGGTCCACGGTGAGGAAGTTGCCATCCAGCCCCTCGTCCTCCGAGGTGGGGTTCAGCGGTGAGGGGGCGGAGTCGGTGTAGGAGTTGACGCCGATGACCTTCAGCTCACCGGTCTCGATGCGGCGCGTCCGCTCGGACTGGCTGCGCACCAGGCGGGCCTTGAGCTCGTCGATCGCCTCGAAGGCGCCGCCCAGCCCGATGACCTCGTCGAGCTCGGCCCTGGCCGCCTCCGCGAGCTCCGCCGTCTTGGCCTCGACGACGTGGGAGCCCTCGAAGATGTCCTCGTGCTCCAGCAGGTCGGTCTCGAAGGCGAGCACCTGCTGGATCCTGAGCGACCACTGCTGGTCCCACGGACGGGGCAGCCCGAGCGCCTCGTTCCAGGCCGGCAGCTGGATGGCGCGGGCGCGGGCATTCTTGCTGAGGGTGACTCCGAGGGTCTCGAGGACGATGCGCTGCACGTTGTTCTCGGGCTGGCTTTCGGTCAGGCCGAGGCTGTTGACCTGCACGCCGTAGCGCAGGCGCCGCAGCTTGGGGTCCTCCACGCCGTAGCGGCGCCGGCAGATGTCGTCCCAGAGCCGGGCGAAGGCCCGCATCTTGCAGGTCTCCTCGACGAAACGGATACCCGAGTTCACGAAGAACGAGATCCGGCCCACTACCGTTGGGAACTCATCGGCAGGCAGCTGACCCGAGTCGCGCACCGCGTCGAGGACGCCGACGGCGGTGGCCAGGGCGTAGGCGAGCTCCTGGACGGGCGTGGCGCCCGCCTCCTGGAGGTGGTAACTGCAGACGTTGATCGGGTTCCACTTGGGCACGTGACGCACGGTGTAGGCGATGGTGTCGACGGTGAGTCGGCGGCTCGCCTCGGGCGGGAAGATAAAGGTGCCCCGGGACAGGTACTCCTTGATGATGTCGTTCTGCGTAGTGCCGGCCAGCGTCCTCACGTCGACACCGGTCCGCTCGGCGTTGGCGATGTAGAGGCCGAGCAGCCAGGCCGCGGTGGCGTTGATCGTCATCGAGGTGTTCATGTCGCCCATGGGGATCCCCTCCATGAGCTGGGCCATATGCCCGAGGTGGGCGACAGGGACCCCGACCTTGCCCACCTCGCCCGCCGCTTCGGGAGAGTCCGGGTCGTAGCCGATCTGGGTCGGCAGGTCGAAGGCGATCGACAGCCCGGTCTGGCCCCTGGCCAGGTTGGTCCGGTAGAGCTCGTTGGACGCCTCGGCGCTGGAATGGCCCGAGTAGGTCCGCATCACCCACGGTTTGTCGGCCATAGGACCCATTGTCACCCGTCGCTCAGGACCGGTGGTAGTCGTAGAAGCCCCGGCCCGACTTTCGTCCGAGCTGCTCGGCGGTGACCATGCGGCGGAGCAGGGGTGCGGCGGCCTGGCTCGGCTCCCGGTGCTCGGCGTAGAGGGCGTCGATGATGGCCAGGCTCGTGTCCAGCCCGACCAGGTCGAGGAGCGCGAACGGCCCCATCGGGAAGCCGCAGCCCCCCTTCATGGCCGCGTCGATGTCCTCCTTGGTCGCCACGCCCCGCTCGAACAGCTTGACGGCGCTGTTGAGGTACGGGAACAGGAGGGCGTTCACCACGAACCCCGCCTCGTCCTTGACCTCGACCGGTGTCTTGCCGCACTCCTCGGCGAAGGCGCGGGCCGTAGCCATGGTCGTGTCGCTGGCGGTGAGCGGGCGGACGAGCTCTACCAGCGCCATCGACGGAGCGGGGTTGAAGAAGTGGATCCCGCACACCCGGTCCGGGCGCCCCGTCTCCATGGCCATGTCGATGACGGCCAGGGTCGACGTGTTGGTCGCCAGCACGGTTGAGTCGCCGCAGACGCGGTCGAGCTCGCTGAAGAGGTGCTTCTTTGTCGCCAGGTCCTCCACGACCGACTCGAGCACCAGGTCACAGTCCGCCAGGCGCTCCAGCTCCGAGGTGGCGGTGACGAGGGCGAGCGCGGCGGCCTTGTCGGCCTCGCTCATCCGATCCTTGGACACCGCCCTGGAGAGCGACTTGTCCAGGCTGCCCAGCGCCTTGTCTGCCGTCGCTTGCTGACGCGACCGCAGCACAACCTCGTGACCGGACACGGCAGCGCACTCGGCGACGCCCGAGCCCATGATCCCCGAACCGACGATTCCAATCCGCTTGGTCGACATGGGGGGCCATGCTACTGGCGGGTAACCTCCGCCCTCCATTGGGCGCAGTAGCGTTCGCTCCTGTGGCGGGGACGATCGCCCTCGTGGGTGGCGCCGAGTGGCAGGAAGGATGCGACTTCGATGCCGAGCTGCTGGCCCACGCCGGCGGCGAGGTGCTCGTCCTGCCCACGGCCGCCGCCTACGAGCACCCCGACCGGGCCGTGGCCACAGCGGAGCGCTGGTTCTCGTCGATCGGCGGTCGAGCCAAGGGCCTGATGGTGCTCAGCCGACCCGACGCCGAGCAGGAAGCCAACGCCGCTGTCCTGCGGACCAGCCCGTTCGTGTACCTGGGCGGGGGGTCGCCGTTGCACCTGCGGTCGGTGCTGAAGGAGTCCCTCGTGTGGGACGCCCTGCTCGACGCCTGGCACGCCGGGGCGACCATCGCCGGCTCGTCGGCCGGCGCCATGGCGCTGACCGATCCGATGGTGGACCCGAGGGGTGGGGCCTTCACCCTCGGGCTGGGCCTGGTGGAGCAGCTGGCGGTGATCCCCCACGCCGCCAGCTGGTCACACGAGAAGGTGGACCGGACGCTCGCCCTCGCGCCCCGCGGGGTCGCAGTGGCTCGGATCGAAGAGCGCACGGCCCTGCTGAGGGACCCCGACGGCCACTGGCGCGTCGCCGGCGCCGGCGACGTCAGCGTCTTCGTCGACCAGCACGAGGCTGGTCTCCAAGCGCTCCCCGGCTAGCTGGCGCACTGAGGGCGGTTAGGGAGCGTCACCCAGCCGAGTATTTGCCCAAATCGGGCCTTGCCAACTCAGATAGTTGCTTTAAGGTGATCCCTAAATCCTTGTGACCTTCTTGCTCATCGCGGCATGGGTCGGACAATCAAGGATATGTGGGCGGATGCGAGTTTTGTCTCGCGCCAGGGGTGGCGCGGTTGCTGTAATAGCGTTCATAGTTTTGCTGACGGGTAGCACCGTCGGCGTAACGTTGACCGAGCTCGCCCTCACACAACCTGCGGCCCGACCGGTTGCAACCACCTTTCCCCAACACCCTGCGAGCGCGTCCGGGTCGAGGAATCCGCATGGAGATGCGCGCCGAGCAGCAACGTCAGCGCCAATCACCGCGACCCTCGACGCGGTCTCAACGTCGTGTGGGGTCGGGACCATCGGCGCGGCAAACGGCTGGGCAATGCCACTTCCGGCGCAGTACCTCGTGAACGGGAGCGTCGATCAGGGAGTCGATTACGCCGCCCCAGGAGGAACGCCGGAGTGCGCCATGGGAGACGGCACGATCATCGGGGAGGGAATCAACGGCTTTGGGCCTTGGGCGCCAATCCTGGCGATCAACGACGGCCCTCTTGCCGGTCGCACCGTCTACTACGGCCACGCCGGACCCGATCTCGTACCCGTCGGGGCGCACGTCACGAACGGGCAGCAGATCACGGCAGTGGGCAACGGCATCGTGGGAATCTCGACGGGACCCCACCTCGAGATCGGCTTCTACCCGCCGGGAGCGTTCGGCGCTGGCCAAGCGATGCTGAATTACATCAACTCGGCAGGTCCGAGTGGGAACTCGAACCCGAACTGCACGAGCTTCGGCAGCCATCAGGTCTGCGGCGCCATCCGCGACAAGTACCTGGCCCTCGGGGGACCGGGGGGCTTCCTCGGCCTTCCCACCACCGACGAGGCCACGACACCGAATGGCATCGGACGTTTCAACTACTTCACCAACCACGGCGCCATCTACTGGACCGGACCCACCGGCGCCAACTCCATCCACGGCGCCATCCTGGACAAGTGGGCCAGCATGGGGTGGGAGAACAGCGTCTTGGGCTTTCCCACCACCGACGAGGGCGTCACGCCCAACGGCATCGGCCGGTACAACTACTTCAGCCTCAACGGCGCCATCTACTGGACCGGGCCGACGGGGGCGTGGTCCATCCACGGCGCCATCCTGGACAAGTGGGCCAGCATGGGGTGGGAGAACAGCGTCCTGGGCTTTCCCACCACCGACGAGGGCGTCACGCCCAACGGCGTCGGCCGGTACAACTACTTCAGCAACAACGGCGCCATCTACTGGACCGGACCCACCGGCGCCAACTCCATCCACGGCGCCATCCTGGACAAGTGGGCCAGCATGGGGTGGGAGAACAGCGTCTTGGGCTTTCCCACCACCGACGAGGGCGTCACGCCCAACGGCGTCGGCCGGTACAACTACTTCAGCAACAACGGCGCCATCTACTGGACCCCAGCCACCGGGGCCAACTCCATCCACGGCGCCATCCTGGACAAGTGGGCCAGCATGGGGTGGGAGAACAGCGTCTTGGGCTTTCCCACTACCGATGAATCGGGGACTCCCGACGGCGTCGGCCGCTTCAACCACTTCACCAACGACGGCTCCATTTACTGGACCCCGACCACGGGCGCCAACGCGATCAAAGGCCAGATCCAGGACAAGTGGGCCAGCCTGGGCTGGGAGCTCGGCATTCTCGGCTATCCCACCACCGACGACCTCACCACTCCCGACGGCGTCGGCCACTTCAACCACTTCACCAACGACGGCTCCATTTACTGGACCCCGACCACGGGCGCCAACTCCGTCCACGGAGCCATCCGGGCCAAATGGGCCAGCATGGGCTGGGAGACGAGCTGTCTGGGCTATCCGACGAGCGACGAGATGGCCATCACGGGTGGCCGTCAGAGCAACTTCCAACACGGCGACATCACCTACGACTTCAACAGCGGACTGGCCAGCGCGAGCTGCTCCTGAGCGTCAGG